>JAEMTR010000050.1 GCA_016462245.1 Solirubrobacteraceae bacterium | reverse complement strand
GGCTTTCGGCACGCGGTAGAGGTGCGAGAAGACAACGAGGTTCTGTTCGACCGTCAGCGTCGTGTCGAGGTTGTCGAGCTGCGGCACTACGCCCATCCGCGCGCGAGCCGCCTTCGAATCACCGGGCAGCTCGTGGCCGAGCA
The DNA here is from genome assembly GCA_016462245.1 of Solirubrobacteraceae bacterium. Classification (GTDB taxonomy): domain Bacteria; phylum Actinomycetota; class Thermoleophilia; order Solirubrobacterales; family Solirubrobacteraceae; genus F1-60-MAGs163. The sequence continues at coordinate 8,564 of JAEMTR010000050.1, read as the reverse complement.
CCGTGATCTGGCCTTCGTCGGCAATCGTCTGCGCCGTCAGCATCCGCATCGTCGTTGATTTTCCGGCGCCGTTTGGACCGAGCAGGCCAACGCAGCCGCCTTCGGGGACGACCAAATCAAGCCCGTTTACAGCCGTAATGTCGCCGTAGCGCTTGACGACTTTGCTTAGCTCGAGTGCGTGTGGCGTGGATGGCACTCCGAAAGGATCGCAGCCCGCTCTATCGTTCATCGCAATGGCTCACCAATACATCTTCACGATGCACAAGCTGACAAAGACTTATCCGCCGGATAAGACCGTCCTCAGCGACGTTTCGCTCTCCTTCTACCCGGGCGCCAAGATCGGCGTGCTCGGCTACAACGGCGCCGGTAAGTCGAGCGTGCTGAAGATCATGTCCGGCCAAGACGAGGATTACCGTGGCGACGCTGAGCTCGCCCCCGGTGCCAGCGTCGGCCTGCTGGAGCAGGAGCCACAGCTCGACCCTGAGAAGGACGTCAAAGGAAATGTTGAGGAAGCGGTCGCTGAAACGCGCGCGCTACTCGACCGTTTCAACGAGCTTGCCGCCAACTATTCGGATCAGACGGCCGAGGAGTTCGGCGCGCTACAAGCGAAGATTGACGCCGCAGACGCTTGGAGCCTCGACACGCAGCTTGAGTACGCGATGGACGCTCTAAGGCTGCCGCCAAGCGACGCTGATGTGACGAAGCTCTCGGGTGGTGAACGCAGGCGCGTGGCGCTCTGCCGGCTGCTGCTGGCGGCCCCCGACCTATTGCTGCTCGACGAGCCGACCAACCATCTCGACGCCGAATCGGTCGGCTGGCTCGAGCGCCACCTCGCCGAGTACAAGGGCGCCGTCGTCGCTGTAACCCACGACCGTTACTTCCTCGACAACGTCGCCGGCTGGATCCTCGAACTCGACCGTGGCCGCGGCCTCCCTTACGAAGGCAATTACTCAAGCTGGCTGGAGCAGAAGCAGGCCCGCCTGATGCAAGAAGGCAAACAGGAGAAAGCGCGCCAGAAGACGATCAATTCGGAGCTGGAGTGGGTACGCGAGAACCCCAAGGGCCGGCGCAAAAAGGCGAAGGCGAGGATCTCCAACTACGAGGAGCTGCTGGCGCAAGAGGCCGCGGTACAGCTCGATCAAGTCCAGATCCACATTCCAGCCGGGCCTCGACTCGGCGGCGTTGTTGTCGAAGCAAAGGATCTGAAGAAGGGCTTTGGCGACAAGCTGCTGATCGAGGATCTCAGCTTCTCGCTGCCGCCCGGCGGAATCGTCGGCGTGATCGGCCCCAACGGCGCCGGCAAGACGACGCTCTTCAAGATGATCACCGGCGAGGAACAGCCCGACGCTGGCGAGCTGAAGATCGGCGAGACGGTGCAGGTCGCCGCCGTTGACCAGAGCCGCGACGCGCTCGATGACAACAAGACTGTCTGGGAAGAGATCAGCGGCGGCGACGAGCAGATCATGGTCGGCGAGCGCGAAATGAACTCACGCGCCTACACCTCGTCGTTCAACTTCAAGGGCTCAGACCAGCAGAAGAAGGTCGGCACGCTCTCGGGCGGCGAGCGCAACCGCCTGCACCTCGCGAAGGTGCTCAAGAGCGGCGGCAACCTGCTGCTGCTCGACGAGCCGACCAACGACCTTGATGTCGACACGTTGCGCGCGCTCGAAGAGGCGCTGCTGAGCTTCGCCGGCTGCGCAGTCGTGATCTCGCACGATCGCTGGTTCCTCGACCGCGTCGCGACGCACGTACTTGCCTTTGAAGGCGATTCGCAGGTGACTTGGTTCGAAGGCAACTTCGAGGCCTACGAGGAGCACCGCCACGAGCTGCTCGGCGACGAAGCCGACCGGCCTCACCGAATTAGCTACAAGCGCCTGACTCGGGACTGACCCCAGTCGCGATGATCGAGATCTCACTCTTCACTGACCCGGGCTGCCCCTGGGCCTTCTCGGCTGAACCGCTGCGGCGCAAGATCGAGTGGCTCTTCGGCGACCACGCGGCCTGGGAGCTTGTGATGGTTGGCCTAAGAGAAGACCCGGCCGAATTTGAGGCGAAGGGATATACGCCGGCAATAATGGCCGCCGGTGCGAAGCAGATCGCTGCCGCTCACGGAATGCCGATCGACAGCAGCGAGCGCGAACGGCTTAGCGCAACGTTGCCGGCCTGCCGCGCCGTCGTCGCCGCGCGGCTGAACTCCCCGGGCCACCAGCAGACGCTGCTGCGCGCAATTCAGGTGCGTGGCTTTGCCGGTGAGCTGATCGACGAGCCCGCGACAATTGCCGCCGCTGCAGCCGACGCCGAGATCGACGCGCATGACTTGGAGCAATGGTCTCAGGAGCAGGCCACGCTCGACGCGCTGGCCTCGGATATGCACCGCGCACGCCACCCGCTGCCCGCAGCCCTCGTGCTCGACGCGCGGCTAGCCGACTGGGAAGGCGGCCGCCGCTACACCTGCCCGTCCTACGAGATCCGCGTCGACGGCAGCGAGCCGATCGCGATCCCCGGCTTCCAGCCTTGGCCGGCCTACGACGTCGCGCTAGCCAACCTGGCACCCGACGCGCCGCGGCGCGAGGACCCCGAGAGCGTCAGCGAGGTTTTAGAGTGGGCCGCCGAGCCGCTCGCAACGCGCGAGGTCGCCGTTGTGATGGGAATCGAGCACGACCAGGCCGCGGCGGCGCTGGCCGAGGTTGCTGAGCGCCGCAACGTCGGCGCCGACGCCTACTGGTCGCGTTAGCTAAAGCGACTGCAGCGCAGCGTCAAGCTCGCGCAAATCTTCAAGCACTACGTCGGCCTCGCTGAGCTGATCAGCGCCGAACGGGCCGGTCGCGACCGCCACTACCAGCGCACCATCGGCGCGGGCGCAGGCGATATCGCGTGGCGTGTCACCGATCACAACCGTTCGCTCAGCAGGCCAGGCATCGCCACCGTTCCAGAGCTGGCCGGCGCGCATCCGCGCGATCGGCGGCAACTCATTCCGGTCATCCGAGTCGGAGCCGAACCCTCCTTGGCCTTCAGCAAACGGGTAGAGGATGCCAGCTGCGCCGAGCTTCAGCCTCGCCACCGGCTGAATGTTGCCGGTCACGAGTGAGCAGCGATAGCGCTGATCGACAGCGAGCTTTGAGAGCACGTCGGTTACGTGCGGCGCTAAGCGGTCGCTGAGATCATCGGGGACGAGCCGCTCGTAGTGACTGCCCGTGGCGAGGACGAAATCATCACGGCGCCGGTCGAACTCCTCAGCGGGAACGCCAGCAAGCTCGAGGATGTCGCGCGCGATCGCCTGATCGGTGCGGCCCGCGGCTTCTACCCCGTGTGCGCGCGGTGGCGGTTCGACCTCCCAGACTTCGCAGAGCGCAGCGATGACTGCGGCGGCGTGCGCGTCGGCGCCGTTGAGCAGCAGCGTTCCGTCGATGTCAAAGAGCAGCAGCAATTTTGTGCTTAGCGCTCAAACGAGACGTCTGCCGGAAGCCGCAGCGCGAACGCCGCCAGCAACTTGGCCGTGTTCTCCACGTCGTCGAGCTGAACGACCTCAACGGGAGAGTGCATGTAGCGCAGCGGCACCGAAACGAGGCCGGTTGGGACGCCGCCGCGTGAGCGGTAGATCGCGTCAGCGTCGGTGCCTGTATGGCGACCCGATGCCGCCAGCGTGTAAGGAATCTTCTCGGCCTCGGCCGCTTCGATCAGCAGCTCCGAGATCAGCGGGTGAAGGCTCGTGCCGCGCTCAATTACAGGGCCACTGCCGAAGTGGTGCTTGCCAAGCTGGTTCTCATCGATCCCTGGCGCGTCGGTCGCGTGGGTTACGTCAACGGCGATTGCGAGGCCCGGCTCGAGCGAGTGGGCGATTGTCGTTGAACCACCGAAGCCGGTCTCCTCTTGGACGGCGGCCACTGCGATCACTTCGCCGGCCGCTCCACCGGCCTCGGCGACGAGCCTCGCCGCTTCGTAGGCGACGTAACAGCCAAGGCGGTTGTCCATTGAGCGCGATGCGACTCGGCCGCTCTGCAATTCAACCGGGTCTCCGGCGATCACGGCCACATCACCTACGCGCACCAGCTTTGCGGCTGCTTCGCCGTCAACGGCGCCGATGTCGATGTGCATCGCCTTCATCTCCGGCACCTTTTTGCGGTCGTCGGCGTCGAGCAGATGAATCGGCTTCTTGCCGACGACACCCGGAACAACACCGTCGCGCGTCGCAACGGCTACGCGTTGGCCAACCAATACCTGCGCGTCCCAGCCACCAACGCCGGTGAAGCGGAGGAAGCCTGACTCTTCGATGTGCGTGACGATCAGGCCGATCTCGTCGATGTGGCCGACGATTGCCAGCGATGGCCCGTCGCCTGTAGCGGGCACGCGGGCGGTCGAGCTGCCCATCACGTCGGCCTCGACGGAGGCCGAGAAAGCGGCAGCTGCGTCGCGCCAGACGGCGGCCGGCGTCGCCTCGTAGCCGGACGGCCCGTGAGCAGTGAGGAGATCGTTCAGAACAGGAGGGATGGTCATCGCTAGCGAGCCTAGCGACCGACCGACCGCAGAGTCCCCGAATAAGGCACAATGGAGCCAACAGGGCGCACTCAGAGCAATAAGGTGTTAATCCAGTCGGATTTACGCTATTTTATCTCTCCCGCCCGCAATAAGGAGCTAATAGAAGAAATGTCAGAGCCATCGCAGCGCCCAGAAACAATCGCCCTCCACGGAGGCCAGGAGCCAGATCCGACGACCAACTCACGAGCCGTCCCGATCTACCAGACGACCTCCTACGTCTTCGATGACACCCAGCACGCAGCCGATCTCTTCGCGCTCGCCGTCCCGGGAAACATCTATACGCGGATCATGAACCCGACCTCGGGCGTGCTCGAGCAGCGCCTAGCCGACCTCGAAGGCGGCATCGGCGCCGTCGCAGTCGCCTCCGGCCAAGCCGCAGTCACCTACTCGGTCCTCAACATCGCTCAGGCCGGCGACAACATCATCTCTGTCAGCCAGATCTACGGCGGCACCTACAACCTCTTCGCCCACACGCTGCCCCAGTACGGGATCGAAGTTCGCTGGGTCGACGCCGATGATCCTGCTGCGGTCGCCGCGGCAGCCGACGAGCGGACGAAGGCCGTCTTCGGCGAGACGATCGGCAACCCGCGCCTCAACGTGCTCGACGTTCCAGCTTGGGCCGAGGCCGCCCACAGCATCGGCGTTCCGTTCATCGTCGACAACACGGTCGCAACGCCGGTCGGCGCGCGGCTATTCGATCAGGGCGTCGACATCATCGTTCACTCGCTGACGAAATTCATCGGCGGCCACGGCACCTCGATCGGTGGCATCGTGATCGATTCCGGCAACTTCGACTGGAGCTCGCAGCCAGAGAAGTTCAAGATCCTCGTTGGGCCTGACCCCAGCTACCACGGTGTTGTCTGGGCCGATGCGCTCGGGCCAGCGGCCTACATCGGCCGCGTTCGCACGGTGCTGCTGCGCAACACCGGCGCCGCGCTCTCGCCGTTTAACTCGTTCCTCTTCCTCCAAGGCGTCGAAACGCTGCCGCTGCGGATGGAGCGCCACAACTCGAATGCCAAGGCTGTGGCCGAACATCTGGACGCGCACGAGGACGTCGCGTGGGTCTACTACCCAGGCCTCGAATCGAGCCCCTACAAGGAAGTTGCAGACAAAGTCCTGACCGGCGGTTACGGTGCGCTCGTGACATTCGGACTAAAGGGCGGCTCTGACGCCGGCAAAAGTTTCATTGAGGGCCTTGAGCTCTTCAGCCACCTTGCCAACATTGGCGACGCAAAGTCGCTGGCGATCCACCCCGCTTCGACGACACACTCACAGCTCAGTGCCGACGAGCAGGCCGCTGCCGGCGTGACGCAAGAGACGGTCCGTCTTTCGGTCGGGATCGAGAACATCGACGACATCCTCGGCGACATCGACCAGGCGCTCGCGAAGTCGCGCGTAGCCGCTACCGCTTAAGGAGCCATACCCCGTGGAAGCAGGCGGCCTCGGCGAGGTCAAGACCGAATCGGTCGTCTGCTTCACGGAAGAAGAACCGCTCGTTCTTGAATCCGGCGCCGCGCTCGGGCCGGTTGAGGTTGCCTACGAAACCTACGGTGAACTCAGCGAAGCCCGCGACAATGCGGTCTTCGTCTGCCACGCGCTGACCGGCGACGCCCACGCCGCCGGCCACCATAGAGATTCGGAGCGGCGCGGCTGGTGGGACCGGCTGATCGGCCCCGGCAAGCCGATCGACACTGAGAAGTTCTTCGTAATCTCGCCGAACCTGCTCGGCGGCTGCCAGGGAACGACGGGGCCGTCATCGATCAACCCCACAACTGGCGAGCGCTACGGCCTTGAGTTCCCGATGTTCAGCGTCCGCGACCTCAACACCGTTCACCGGCGACTCTTGGAGAAGCTCGAGATTGAGCGGCTCCACGCGGCACTCGGAGGCTCGCTCGGCGGCATGCAGGCGCTGCAATGGGCGATCGACTTCCCGCAGGCGATGGAGCGCTGCGCAGCAATCTGTGCCAGCGCCGAGCTGAGCGCGATGAACATCGCCTTCTCAACCGTGGCGCGCGAAGCGATCATGCGCGACCCCGATTTTCAAGGCGGCCGCTACCACGAGAGTGGCCGCGGGCCGAACATCGGCCTCGCCGTAGCGCGGATGATGGCTCACATCACCTACCTCTCGGAGCAGTCGTTCGCGCATAAATTTGGCCGTGCACGCCGGATTGAGGGCACCGAGCCGGGGCTGGGGCCAGACTTTGAGGTCGAGCACTACCTCCACCACCAGGGCGCCAGCTTCCTCAGCCGCTTCGACGCGCTCACCTACCTCTACCTAACGCGAACGATGGACTACTTCACTCCATTCGATGACGACGGGTTGGACGCCAAGCTAGCCGGTAACCCAACAGAGTTCCTCGCGATCTCATTCAGTAGCGACTGGCGTTTCGCGGCGCCACACTCGCAGCGGATTGTCAGCGAGCTGAAGGCGCGGCAGCTGAACGCCATTCACACCGATGTCGAATCCCCGTGGGGTCACGACTCATTCCTGCTCGACGTACCGGAGTACCACGAGGCGCTTGCGCAGTTCCTTCAGCGCGAAGCGAGCTGACGCAGCACGTACGGCAGGATTCCGCCGTGGCGGAAGTAATCGGCCTCTTTCGGCGTGTCGATCCTGACGACTGCTTCGAACTGAATCTCACCGGCCGTGACGGTTGCCACGGTTGGCATCTGGCCCGAGTTGAGCGCCTCAGCGACGCCGCTGATCGCGAATAGCTCGTCGCCCTTCAAGCCAAGTGAGGCGGCGTTCTCACCAGCAGGGAACTGCAGCGCCAGCACGCCCATCCCGATCAGGTTGGAACGGTGAATCCGTTCGAAACTCTCGACGATAACGGCGCGCACGCCGAGCAGCGAGGTGCCCTTCGCTGCCCAGTCACGCGAGGAACCGGAGCCGTACTCGCGGCCACCGAGCACGACCAGCGGCGTGCCTTCATCGGCGTACTGCATCGCCGCGTCATAGATCGACATTTCAGCGCCATCCGGCTGGTGACGCGTTACGCCGCCCTCGGTGCCGGGCGCGAGCAGGTTACGAAGGCGGATGTTGGCGAAGGTTCCGCGCACCATCACCTCGTGGTTGCCGCGGCGCGCGCCGTAGGAGTTGAAGTCGACCGGTTTGACGCCGAGCGACTGCAGGTAAAGCCCAGCCGGGCTGTCGGGCTTGATCGCACCGGCCGGCGAGATGTGGTCGGTCGTAACGCTGTCGCCAAGGATCGCCAAGACGCGCGCGCCGTCAATCTCTGTCAACGCGAGCGGCTCGGCTGGCATCGCGTCGAAATACGGTGGCCGACGGACGTAGGTCGAATCGTCACTCCAGGCAAAACGGTCGCCGGTCGGGGCCTCAAGCGAAGCCCAGTTGACGTCGCCGTCGTAGACCTGCGCGTAGCTCTTGCGAAACATGTCGGACTGAACCGCATGCTCGACCGTCTCAGCGATCTCGGCGCCACTAGGCCAGAGGTCGCGTAGGAATACATCGTTGCCTTCGCCGTCCTGGCCGAGCGCGTCGCTTGTGAGGTCAAGGTCGATTGTTCCAGCCAGCGCGTAGGCGACGACCAGCGGCGGCGAAGCGAGGTAATTCATCTTCACATCAGGGTTGATCCGGCCTTCAAAGTTACGATTGCCAGAGAGCACCGAGCAGACCGTCAGCCCATTTGTGCGAACCGTCGCAGCGACCTGATCAGGCAATGGCCCTGAGTTACCGATGCAGGTTGTGCAGCCGTAGCCAACAAGGTTGAACCCGAGCGCGTCTAGCTCGTCTTGCAGCTCGGCGCGGACGAGGTAATCGGTGACGACTTTGGAACCCGGCGCCAGCGAGGTCTTGACCCACGGCTTAACGGTCAAGCCACGCGCGCGCGCCTTCTTCGCCACCAGTCCGGCAGCGACCATCACCGATGGGTTCGAGGTGTTAGTGCAGCTCGTGATCGCTGCGATCACAACGTCGCCATTCTTTAGCTCGGCGTCCTCGGCGGCGACGATGTCGCTCTCGAAGCTTGGAAGCTGTGCGCGGTAATCGGTTTGGGCGTCGGTCAGCG
>JAEMTR010000215.1 GCA_016462245.1 Solirubrobacteraceae bacterium | reverse complement strand
TTCGTCAAAGCGCTCGGCGACGGCAACGCCCAGATCGACAATTACCACTGGGAGACTCGCGACAAGTCATGGATTAACGGGCAGTTTTTCTCGGTTAAGGCGCCAGGGCTGCCGCTGCTGGCAACCCCCGCTTACCTAGCGCTGAAGGCAGTCGGCGGGGAGGGCCTTTCGCGCGCCGCGGCCGACAACGCGCGTGAGAGCGGGGCCAGGCTCTGGACCTACAAGGCGCTGAACATTTCGGCCTACGGTTACAACCCCCAGAGGGCCCGCGAGGTAACGCGGCAGCTTGAGGTGCAGGCGCCGCTGGTTTGGGCGCTGGGCCTGCTGACCAGCGTGCTACCGGCGCTCGGCCTGCTGCTGCTGATTCGAAAGATTAGTGAGCGGATGCTCCCCGGCTACGGCACTGCGGCAGCGCTCACGCTTGGAATGGCGACGATGGTGATGGTCTTCGCCAGCCAGTTCTTCGGCCACATTCTCGCCTCGCTCATAGCGTTCGCTGCCTTCGCGCTCTTGATGCGTGAGCGACGTGGGCCGCCGCGGTTGGCGCTGCTCGGGCTCGCCGGGTTGCTCGCCGGACTAGCAGTGACAATCGAGTACCCACTCGCTCTAGCTGGAATCGTGATCGGGCTCTACGCGATGTTGCGCGGTGATCTGCCAAAGCCCGGATTCGCGCCGAAGCTATCGCGCGGCGTGGTCTACGCGGCGGGCGTGATCGTTGGTGTACTGCCGCTGTTCGCTTATAACCAGTGGGCGTTCGGGTCGCCAGCGACCAATTCCTACAGCAACGCCGTTGACGTACAGGGCTTCAGCGGCCACGACACTTTGGGCCTCAACTCAAGTGGTTTCTTCGGGATCGGAGTCCCCGACCCACATGCCGCGCTTGAGCTGCTGCTGGCGCCGCGCGGGATCATCACGATCACTCCGGTCGTGCTTGTTGGGCTCTACGGCGTCTGGATGATGCGCAAAAACGGCAGCCGCGCTGAAGCCAACACGATCATCGCGATCGTCGCGCTTTTCTTCATCTACGACACCGGTTACTGGCTGCCATTTGGCGGAGGAACGCCCGGGCCGCGCTTCCTGATCCCAACATTGCCGTTTATCGCGCTCGGCTTCGCTGAGGCTTGGCGACGAATCCCGGCGACGACGCTGGTGCTCTCGGCCTGCGGTTTCGTAGTGATGACGACGGCGCTGGTGACCTATCCGCTGGTCGGCGCCGGCAATCTTTACCAGTGGCAGGAGCGGGCGCTGGACAACACCTTTCAGCACACGATTCTCTCGGCTCTCGGTTTGGGAGACGGCTGGCTGACAATCATTCCTTTGTTGGCGATTTTCGCCGCTGCGATCTGGCTTGGCGCGCGCGCAACTGGGGTGCTGGCGGTGGCGGCCGATACGCGGCTGGCGCTCTGGGCGCTCGGGCTGTGGGCGCTCCTCGCACTCGTTCTCTCACGCTTGCTAGGTGAGCGCATCTTCTTCGGTGGTGATCCTGACGCGATCAACCGCGGCGGCCTGCCTATCGCGGTCGTGGCGCTCGCGCTCTTGCTGGCTGGAGCAGCGCTCGTGCTAGCGCGGCGGGCCGAGCGGCTTAGCGCCGATCGGGGGCAAGGTGAGGATCAAGAGCGGCCCGCGCCGCTCGCTGTTGACGCCTGAAAGTGGCAGTAGCCGCTCTGCCGCCTCGACCAGTTTTGCGCCGCCGGGAAGTTGGTCGTTGATCACGATCGTCGCGACCCCGCGCGAGCGCAGGTCATCGAGCGCTTGCACGCTGCTTAGCCCGTCAACGGCGCGCAGCGTGCCGGCGAAGTAGCGCGGCTGGAATCCGGTGCGGCCGTTGAGAAGCTTTGGGAAGCCGTCGGTTGACCAGAGCAGGTAGCGGCGGTTGTCAGGCGCCTGCGCCGGTAGCTCAAGCAGCGGTTGGCGCAGGCCGGCCAGTGAGGCTGGCGCAGCTGGGACTCGCGGATGGGGGTAGACCAGGCCGCTGCCCTCAGTCAGGATGATCAGCGTCAAAAGCGCGCCGCTGGCGGCGGCCAGCATTTGATTCTTTGAGCGAGCCGCGACTGCCGCCGCGACGCGCGCCGCGCCGCCCGCTGCCAGCAGCGCCAGTAGCAGCGAGGTGATCGTCTGCAATCTCCCGGGGACGCGAATTCCCTGCCACCCGGGCAGCGCCTCAAAGAGCCAGCGGTAGGGGAGCCAGCTGCCGATGCCCTCGGCAGCGAAGCCGAGCGAGAGGATCGCGCAGAGCAGCGCAGCTACGCCAAGGCCGATTCGCAGCCCCCTCGGGTAGCCGCGCCAGCTCAGGCCGATGATCGCCAGCAGCATGATCGCCAAACCGGGGAAGAGCGTCTTCTCAGCCACGGCGTCCATGCC
>JAEMTR010000049.1 GCA_016462245.1 Solirubrobacteraceae bacterium | reverse complement strand
GCACTGGGCATCCGACCTGGCGAAGGGCTTCGACGTTCCGATCATCCACGTCAACGCCGACGACGTTGAGGCATGCATCTCAGCAGTCGATCTAGCGATGGCATTCCGCGCCGAGTTTGGCCACGACGTGCTGATCGACCTGATCGGCTACCGCCGCTTCGGCCACAACGAGGCCGACGAGCCGGCCTACACGCAGCCCGAGATGTACGCCACGATCAAGCGCCATGATCGGGCCTGCACGCTTTACGCAGAGAAACTGATTACCGCCGGCGTCGTAACGCGCGATGAGGTCGAGGCCTGGCAGCAGCAGGTTTGGGACAAGCTCAGCAGTGAGCACCAGGAGCTGAAGGAGCGGATCAAAGAGGCCGCCGCGCTCGAAGGCTTGGAGCAGGTCACCGGCGAGTATCTGCTTGACCGCACGAAGAGCCCGAAGATCGATACCAAGGTTTCAGACGAATCACTGCGCCTGCTCAACGAGCAGCTGCTGACGGTGCCGGAAGGCTTTGATACGCACGGCAAGCTCGAGCGCCAGCTCGAACGCCGGCGCGTCGCAGTCGGCGATGACGGCGGGATCGACTGGGCTCAGGCCGAATCGCTGGCACTCGCGTCGCTGCTGACCGAGGGTGTGCCGATCCGCCTGACCGGCCAAGACTCAGAGCGCGGCACGTTCAGCCAAAGGCACCTCGTCTTTCACGATGAGACCACCGGTCAGACGTACTCGCCAATTCAGCACCTGCCCGAGGCACAGGCTCCGATCGAGATCCATAACAGCCCGCTCTCTGAGGCCGCCTGCCTTGGCTTCGAGTACGGCTACGCGCAAGAGTCGCCCGACACGCTTGTGCTCTGGGAAGCCCAGTACGGCGACTTCGCTAACGGCGCCCAAGTGATCATCGACCAGTTCATCGCCAGCGGCCTAGCCAAGTGGGGCGAGAGTTCGCGGCTAACGCTGCTGCTGCCGCACGGCTATGAGGGCGCTGGGCCCGAGCATTCATCGGCGCGGCTGGAGCGCTTTCTGCAGCTCTGCGCCGAAGGCAACATGCGCGTCGCCAACGTAACGACGCCGGCTCAGTACTTCCACCTGCTGCGCCGTCAGGCGACGATCGCCAAGCGACGGCCGCTAGTGATCATGACGCCGAAGTCGCTGCTGCGCCTGCCGCAGGCAACCAACCGCCTCAGCCACCTGACCGAGAAGCGCTTCTACCCGGTACTCGCCGAGCCGCGCGTTCCAGCCGAGAAGATCACGAGGCTGCTGCTCTGCACTGGCAAGATTTATTACGACCTCGTTGGCAACGAGCGGCGCGGGGGCAACGAGCGCGTTGCGATCGGCCGCGTAGAGCAGCTCTATCCATTCCCCGAGGCCGACCTGCGAGAACTTTTTGCCCGCTATCCGAACCTTGAAGAGATCGTTTGGGTTCAGGAAGAGCCCCGCAACATGGGCGCGCGCGAGTACATGTTCCCGCGCCTGATGCAGATTCTCCCCGAAGGCTTCGAGCTGGGCTACATCGGCCGCCCGGATCGGGCCTCACCTGGAGAGGGCTACCCCGCTGCCCACAACGCCGAGCAGCAAAGAATCCTCGCCGACGCGCTCGATCCTCAGATCGAGGTCAGCCCGTTCCCGGAAAAAACTCCGGGCGAACGCTGATCAGTAAAGGTGTGGAGCCAAACTCAGATCACGCTTCAGCCTCGGCCGCGCGGGGTGCACCTAGTAACCGGTGAGGTGCTGGGCGCGTTGGACGAACTCGAACTCTTCTCGGTCGGCCTCTGCCAGCTCTTCATCCGCCACACCTCCGCCTCGCTGACGCTCGGCGAGAACGCTTCGCCCGACGTTCGCGACGACACGCTCAGCTGGCTCGACGCCGCTGTTCCAGAAAGCTTCCCCTGGACTCACACTCTGGAAGGAGATGACGACATGCCGGCGCACATCAAAAGCATGATCACCGGCCCGTCGCTGCTGCTGCCAATCTCCAGCGGCTCGCTGGCGCTCGGTACTTGGCAGGGGATCTACCTCTGCGAACACCGCAACCACGGCGGGCCGCGCTCGCTCGTCGCCACACTCAGTGGCGAGAGCTCATCCGGCGTTTAGCTCAGCGACCCTTCCAGACCGGTTCGCGCTTTTCGGTGAAGGCGACTGCGCCCTCTTGCGCGTCCTCGGAACCAAAGACAGGGCCAGCAATTTCCATCTGCTTGTCCCAGAACTCTTCGTCGGTCCAGTCACGGCGGGCTTCGAGGATCTGCTTCGTAGCTGCCAAGGCGAGCGGGCCGTTGCAGGCAATCTGCTCGGCCAGCTCGACCGCCGCGTCAAGCGCGCTGCCTGGCTCGGCGAGACGGTTGACGAGGCCCAGCTCGTAGCCGCGCTCGGCCGAGATTGGGTCACCGGTCAAGGCCATCTCGGTCGCAACGTTGAGCGGCAGCTTGCGCGGTAGGCGCAGCAGTGCGCCGCCGGCAGCAACTAGTGAACGCTTGACCTCTGGCACGCCGAGCTTGGCTCCCTTGGCGGCGACGAGCATGTCGCAGGCCAAAGCGATCTCAAGTCCGCCGGCGACGGCGAAGCCTTCGACCGCTGCGATCAGCGGCTTCAACGGCGGCTGTTGAACGATGCCGCCAAATCCGCGCGTCGGGTGCCATGGAGTTTCGCCGGAGGCAAAGCCCTTGAGGTCCATGCCGGCGCAGAATCCGCCGCCGGCGCCGGTCAGGATGCCGAGCGTCAGCGTGTCGTCGCTGTCGAGCAGTTCGGCAGCGTCGCCGATTCCCTCGGCTACGGCCTTGTTGACCGCGTTGCGCTTCTCAGGCCGGTTGATTGTGATGATCAGAATCTTGTCGCGGCGCTCTGTGAGGACCGCGCTCTCTGTGGTTTCAGGCATGGCCGACACTCTATGACGCATCGCCATCTTCGCGCTCGCCGCTATACGCTTATCCGATGCAGATGGTTGCCCGCGACGTCTACCAGCTCCCGTTGACTCCGCGCAACGGAGTCAATGCCTACCTAGTGGGCGACGTGCTCGTCGACTCCGGCTACCCGCTCCAGTTTAAGAAGCTGCTGCAAGCAACCGCCAGCCGCACGATCCACGCGCATGCTCTTACACACGCCCACGCCGACCATGCCGGCGGTTCAAAGAAGCTGAAGTCGGTGCTTGGAATCCCGATCTGGGTTGGCGCCGATGACGCCGACGTTCTGCGCAGCGGGCGGGCCGAACCGGGCGAGGTGCCGTTTGGCCGCTCCGCGCTGAAGAGCTACATGAAGTTCCCCGGCGTCGAGCCAGACCGCGAACTGCGCGAAGGCGATCAGCTGGCCGCGGGCTTCGTCGCGCTTGAGACCCCCGGCCATAGCCCCGGCCACCTCGCCTACTGGCGCGAGCAGGACGGCACGCTGATCTGCGGCGACGTCTTCTTCAACATGAGTCTCGCGACGACCGCAGTTGGGCTTCACACACCGCCCGGCTTCTTCACGCCCAACCCGGCGCAGAACCGCGCCAGCGCGCGGCGCCTTGCCGCGCTGCAACCGAAGCTGGTGCTGTTCGGCCACGGGCCGCCACTGCGTGATCCAGTGGCGCTGAGCGGATTCGCAGCGGCGCTAATCGACTAAAGGCGCCGGTCAGGGTTCAAATAGCGTCAGCTCTGGCTCGCGCTCGCCGCGAACGACCGCTAGGTCAAGCTCAACGCAGGCGATCCCGCGATCCTCAGCAAGCGTCCGCGCCTGCGGCTTGATCTCCTGAGCGGCCAGAACCCCGCGGCAATCGGTCATCGCCGGGTCGCGGCGGATGAACTCGAGGTAGCGCGTTAGCTGCTCAACGGCATCGATCGTCGCTACGCGCTTGATCTCAACCGCGACCCAACCGTCACCCTGATCGCGGCACATCAGATCGACCGGCCCGATCTCTGTCGGCCACTCTCTGCGAACCAGACGAAAGCCTTCGCCGCAGAACTGCGGCGCGTCAGCGAGCGCCTCCTGAAGATGAGCCTCAACGCCATCCTTCTCCAGCTCGGCCGCCTCACCCATGTCGTGCTCGACGTCGGAGATTAGCTCCGAGATGTGGATCTCTAGGCGGTCCTCAGTCTTGCCGGCGCGCTTGCGGACCGTTATCCGCTCCAGCGGATCGCCGTGGTGCTCGATCACGGTCGGCGGCGTCATCCAGTTCTGCGGCTTGTAGCCACCGCTGTCGGCGTGAATCATCACCGAACCGTCGTCTTTCAGCATCACCAGGCGCAGCGCCTCGGGCAGGACGGTGTCGAGGCGGCCGGTGTAAATAACTTCGCAGCGGGCAACGAGCAGGCGCATTAGCGCCGAGGCTAACGGACTCGAAGTGTCTGCTGTGCCGCGGCTTTAGTGAACGGGTAGCTGCTGGCGTAACTGGCCGTCAGTCGCCAGCGCCCCTTCTTTGCGAGCTTCTGCTTAAAGACGAACTGCGCCGCAGGACTCTTCGTGCGGCCATAGTGAGTGACCCAGTAGTAGGAAGGCCCCTTAGTCGCCCACGCTTTACGCGTGTATAGCTGCCAGCGGAGCAGCACTCGCCCGCTCGGAAGCAGCCCAGTTCCAGGAACGCTCAAGCTGCCGGTGACAGTCTTGGTTTGCGTCTTACCTGAGATTTTGAAGCCGAGCGCAGTTCTCTGCGGCGTCAATCTGCTCATCTTGATCCGATTGACAACGATCTCACTAAACCCTCGCGCGCCGGAGTTGTCGATTGCTCGGACCATCACCGTGTTCGCGCCATAGGGAAGCTGACTGGTTTTGATCGTGCGCTCAAAGAGCTCATCATTCTTTGCCGACGCGCCCGCGACCGGCGTGCCATTGATGTAAAAGCGCAGGCTCCTGAGACCACTGTCAACGTCATGGCCGGTGGCGGCAATTACGATCTCGTCCTCAAACTGAGTTGTGCTCGTGGGCGCAACAATCTTGACCGTCGGCGGTTCTAAATCACCGCAAGAACTCGTTAGTTGATCGCCGTTGTCGGCCACATCGGCCAGCGCTGCCCACGATCCTCGTTTCGTTCCGTTCCAACGAATGAGGCCGTAGCGGTTCAGTTCGCTCTCTGCGGCGCCAGCATCACGGGTGCTGAACCAGATTGCACTCTCGATGTACGGATAGCCGGCAATGCAGTGGTAGGCCTGCGCGAGATAGTCGGCTTGGGTCGCTTCACTTACGCCCGCATCCTTTAGACCGGCCCACTTGCCGCGATCACATCGGAGCGTGGTTGTAGACCAACCCATCTCCGACATCGTGATTGGCTTGTCGCCATCGCCGTTAGCGGCCATCACGGCGTGTACCTCGCGGAAGCCGAGGAAAGTAAAACGTCCGACGCGGCCGTCCTCGTAGTAGAAAGTCGATGGCGGATTAATGCCGCAGGCCGTGTCGGTGTGAACTCCAACCGCGTCAAAATGGCCTCCCGCTGCTTCCTTGTAGAGCCCTTCGAGGAACTGATAGTTGTTGCCGGTTAGCGGTCCGGCGACAACCTGCGTGGCCGGGTCGGCGGCCTTGATTTTCGCGTAGGAAGCCTTCAGCAGCGGCGCGTAAGCGGCCGGGCTCGGCGTCGTTCCGTGCCAGAACTCGGCCTCATCGGCCTCATTCCAAATCTCCCACGATTGAACGCGGCCTTGATAACGGGCGGCGAGCCTTCCGATGAAGCTTGCGTACTGGTTGGGGTCGGGTGGCGCGTTTAGAAAGTCCCCAGCAGCTCCAGCCCAATCTGGGGTGCCTAGAACAGTTAGCGCAACCTTCTTCTTTGCAGTATGAGCGCGTGAGACAAACTCATCTAGCTCGCCGATGACGCTGGCGCTATAAGAGCCAGGGCTGCTCGGTTCGGTCTGATCCCAACGCACGAAGCGCCGCACCCAGTCAACACCGAGCGCGTTGGCGTCCGCGATCGAGGTCGCCGCGCTGCCCTGAACGCTGATCCCTGTCTCAGCCGCCGAGGCCGTCGGAGCGCCACCCAGCGAGAGCAGGGCGGCGGCGCAGATCAGCGCTAGAGCGAGCCTCAACTTGGTCGGCACAAGAGTTGAGACTTGTCGCAATCGGATATGTGACGATTTGGGCGCGGCGGCCATACGACTAGAAACACGATAAACACGGCTTTGTTGCGGTTCACGGCTATGCCGCTGGCAGTGCACGCGGCTGGCGCTCGAGCAACTTCTCGAGCAGCTCGGTTAGTTCAAGATCGCTCGGTTCAAGCGCCAACGCCCGTTCGGCCGCCGCGATCGCATCGCTAACGCGGTCGCTGCGCGCGAGCGCGTGAGCTAGCCGCGACCAAGCGGGGCCAAACTCTGGCTCCAGAACGGTCGCCTGCTCGCAGGCCGTAAGTTCGCCGCCCAGCTCACCAAGCAGCTGGTTGGCGAGCGCCAGATCGAGCAGCCCTTCGACCGTCGGCGCCAACTCGCGGGCCTGCTCAAGCGCCTCAGCCGCCCGCGCCGGATTGCCAGTGCGCAGCGCTAGCCGCCCAACCCGCTCCCAAGCGTCGGCGTCCTGCGGCGCCAACGCAGCGGCCCGCTCGGCCGCTTCGCTGGCTAGGTCAAAGGCCCGCATCTGCTCGTAGATCCGTGAGGCAAACCGCTGCGGCGCCGGGCGCTGGGGCTCAACCCGCGCCCAGTCGCGCACGGCGCGGGCGGCAGCCTCGATCTCGCCGTCCTGCCAGAAGGCAAAGGTCATCAGCCGCAGCACGGCCGGGTTCTCAGGGTCGGCGTCGCGGGCGTAGATCAGCCGCTGCGCGGCGAGGCTGTAGTCGCCCTCTGCCAGCGCGTGGCGGGCCGCCGTCATGAAGCGCTCGACGCGGTCGGCGCCAGGGTCGGGCTTCGAAAAATCAACGAACTGGAGGCTGTCGGCCGGAACGGTGCGCACACCTGGCTGGAAGCTGACTCGCGCCCACTGCTGAATGTCGTCGCCATCGCCGGTGAAGTAGATCCCGCTGACAGTTCCCACGCCCCACTCCGGGTACGAGAGGCAGCGCGCGTAGCGGTGAACAACGGAGTGGTCGGGAACCTGAGACGAGAACGGGTCGTTGACCTTGCGGTCCTTGTCCGATTCTTGGCGGCGCTGCTCAGCCTCCCAGGCGCGCTGACCTTCCTCGGCGCGCGCTTTGCGCGCAGCGGCGGCGCTGACCTTGACGGCGTTGGCGCTGACGCGGCCGCCGCGCAGCGTCTCGGCCAGCTGCTCGAGCTGGTCTGCAGCGCGGTTGATCGCCTGCAAATGGCGCTCGTGCGCCGCCTGCTTGCCGGGCGGCGCTAGATCCGGGTGCCAGACCTTCGCCTGCCGCCGGCGGGCCAATTGAACGTCGCGCTTGTCGAATGGCGGCGTCAGCTCCAAGAGGAGCGTCGACTGCTCGATGTCAAGCACATTGGACATACGGACTAAACGCTAGTCGATCAGCTTTCGCTCCATTGCCGCGATAGCGACGCGCCACATCAGCAGGCCGAAGATGATCAGGAAGGCGAAGTTCCAAACGTCGGCCCAGCCCTCCCAGCCGAAGGCCGCGTGGCGGACCAGCTGGACGCAGTGGAAGAGCGGGTTGAGCTGCGCTAGGGCTTGGACCCATCCGGGCAGCCCGGTCAGCGGGAAGAAGGTGCCGGCGACGAGAAAGAGCGGCGTGATCACGGCGCTAGTGACGTAGTTGAAGTTCTCGATCCCTTTGAGCCAGCCGGCGATTGCCACGCCGGTGCAGGCCCAGCCATAGCCAGCGACGAAGTTGATCGCTGGAACGGCGAGCATCCCCCAGCTTGGGCTCAGGCCGAAGACGAGCCCGACAAGCAGCGGCGCGCAGCCATAGACCGAGGCCCGCATCGCCAGCCAGAGCGCCTCTCCCGTGACGAGCTCTTCGGTGTCGACCGGCGCGGCGAGAATCGCGTCGTAGGTGTGCTGGAACTTGTACTTGATGAAGGTGCCGAACATCGCCGGGAAGATGCTCGAGAAAAGGACCGCGGTGGCGACCGTGCCGGTGGCGACGAAGTCGATGTAGTCGTAGCCGCCGACGACCGCGACGAGCGAACCGAAACCGAAGCCGAAGGCCAGCAGGTAGATCGTCGGTTCGACCGTTGAGGAGAAGGTCGTCGAGCGCCAGTAGGAGGAGAAGTTGATGATCTCGCGCACCAGCACGCCGCCGATCGCGGTCCGCTCAAGGCGACCTGGGTCGCGCTCTTCGAGCTGCGCCGTGCTCACGCGATCTCCTCGCCGGTCAGAAGCACGAAGACGTCTTCAAGGTTGGCCGGTCTGCGCTCACCAGCGGGGGCGCGGCCGGCCGCGTCATCGAGCCCAAGCACGGCGATTGATGTTCCGGTGCGGCGGGTTGGGAAGCCCTCCTTCACCATCTCGGCCTCAATTTCGACAAGCCGCTCCGGCGAGCCGTAGATCTCAACCGCGTCGCGGCCGGCGTGTTCGGCGACCAGATCGCTCGGCGCGCCGACGGCGACGGCCGAGCCGTGCGAGACGATCGTGACCGAATCACAGAGCCGCTCGGCCTCCTCGATGTAATGGGTTGACATCAGGATTGAAACGCCCTCACTGCGCAGCAGGTCGATCAGCGCCCAAAGCTCCTGGCGGACCTGCGGATCAAGGCCAACGGTCGGCTCGTCGAGCAAGACAAGCTGCGGCTGGTGGATCAGCGCGCGGCCAATCAGCAGCCGCCGCCGCATGCCGCCCGAGAGCTCATCGACCTTCGAATCGCGGCGTTCGCCAAGCTTGGCGATCTTCAAAACGCGCTCGATCGCGGCCTTGCGCCTGGCTTTCGGCACGCGGTAGAGGTGCGAGAAGACAACGAGGTTCTGCTCGACCGTCAGCGTCGTGTCGAGGTTGTCGAGCTGCGGCACTACGC
>JAEMTR010000048.1 GCA_016462245.1 Solirubrobacteraceae bacterium | reverse complement strand
ATCTCCGGCACGCCGCAGCGGCTTGAACCGACCGCGGCAACCTTCCACGGGCGCGACATCTTCGCGCCAGTTGCCGGGCACCTCGCCGCCGGAGGCCACCTTTCAGAGTGCGGTTCGCCACTCGATCCCGACGAGCTGGTCGTGCTAGAGATGCCGCTGGCGAGAGCCGAAGGGGACCAACTGATCACCCACGCGCTAACGATCGACGCCTTCGGCAACGTCACGCTCGACGTTGAGCATGAAGAGCTAGCAGCCTTCGGCCTGCGGCTCGGCCAGCTGCTCTCGGTTAACGGTAATGAAGCTCTGTATGTGACCAGCTACATCGACGTCCCGGTCGGGTCGCTGCTGGTTTACGAGGATGCTTACCGCTCGCTCGCCGTCGCCGTGAACCGCGGTTCGGCCGCCGCCCTGCTAGGGCTGGAGATCGACGATGAGGTCAAGATCACTCCGCGATGAGGGAGCTCGGATCGCCGCACCTGCATCTGAAGTCGGTTGGGTCTACCAACGACCGCGCGCGCGAGCTGGCCGCCGCTGGGGCGCCGCACGGCACGCTCGTCAGCGCCGACCACCAGAGCAGCGGGCGCGGCCGGCAAGGCCGCGAGTGGGTAGCGCCGCCAGCGAGCTCGGTGCTGATCTCGCTGCTGCTGCGCGACCCGCCTGAGCTGCTGCCATTGATTGCGGCCGTCGCCGTGGCTGAGACTTGCGGGCCGACGGCGCAGATTAAGTGGCCGAACGACATTCTGCTCGCCAGCGACGGAAGGCCGGCGGCAAAGGTCGCAGGAATCCTTTGCGAGACAAGACCGCAGGAGAGCTGGGCGGTCGTCGGCGTAGGCCTCAATGCCGCGCTCGACCTTGAGCTGCTGCCAAGCGAGTTGAGCGGGCGGGCGGCGACGCTGGGGTTGCGAAGCGAGCAGCGCGCGCCACTAATTGAGCGGCTGATCGCCACGCTGGAACAGAACCTCTCGCTACCGACCAACGAGATTTTGGCTCTCTGGCAGCAGCGTGACGCTCTGGTCGGCGAGCAGATCAGCTGGAACGCGGGCGAGCTAAGTGAAAGCGGCACCGCGCTAGGCGTCAGCGCTAACGGCGCGCTTCTAGTGCGGCGCGCCGATGGCTCGGAGCTGGAACTGAATGCCGGTGAGGTTCACCTCGCCGCGGCCGCCGACTAAGCGGCGGCCTGATCTTCACTGCTGCCACTCTCGTCAGCAACGACGGCGCCGCCCTCTTCGGTAACGGCATTCTCTTCCTGCTTAGGCTCTTTCGCCTGCCCGTCGCCGTTGCGGCCCGCGCGTTGGCGATTGCCGCCAGCCGCATTCGTGCCACCGGAGCGACGACGACGGCTGCGCTTGCGGCGGCCTTTGCCCTTGGGGAAGTTGCGCAGCAGCTCACGCGAGCAGGAGCCAGGCTTGCGCGCCAGGCGCGTGCGCGCTCCACGCAAGACCTCTTCGGCCTCCGGAGTATGGGCAACCGCGCTGGCCAGAATCGCTACCTGCAGGCGGCGGTCCTGCTCGCGGATTGCCTGAACCAACTTACGCGCGTTGCGGGCGTGGGCGGCGCCGGAGGAGTTGACCAGCAAGCCCAGCAGGCGTTTCGTCTCAGGCCAACGTTGAACCGCGTACTGCTCGTGCAGTTCGCGCGTGTAGTCGGCTAGGCGCCAGATCCAACCGGTCGCCTGATCGCGACCACCGATCCGCTTGTCAGCGAGCGCCTGAAGGCAGACCTTTGCTCCCTCGCGCCGCTGGTCCTTGCTCCAAGGTTCGATCATGTCGATCGCCAGATCGAATGCCTCCGGGTCCTTCAATGCGGCGATCTCCTGCAGCGCGCGGATTCTCAGCGGCGCGTGATCGTTGCGTTCAACGACGGTCAGCAGAAAACGACGCTTCAGCTCACCGCTGCGGTCGAACTGCAACATCGCGCGGGCCCGGCGCCAGCCGCTCGGCGCGACGCGCGCGCCGGCCAAGGCGGCCCACATGTGCTGCTCGCCGTAGTCAAGATTCTCGACGCCAATGCGCCAAAGCTCGCGCTCAAATACTTCGTGGCGGCGCTCCTCGCCGGGCGTTACCGGCAGCACGCGGCGCTCCACGCGAACCCTGCGGCCGCGGCCACGGCGGACCGGACCAACGACGATCGCGCCGCCGCGGTAGACGTCGCGGTCAAGCAGCGAGTGGAGCGTCACGACGGGATCATCGTGGCGCGTTGCCGGATGGACAAAGTCGACTACAACGCCGGCCTCTTTGCCGGCGTGGCGACGCGTTACGCGGCCTACGCGCTGCTGATAGATCCGCTTTGAAGCTGTCGGCGCGAGGTGCATGCAGACTGTTGCGCGCGGGCTGTTCCAACCCTCAGCCAGAAGCTGCGCGTTGACCAGCACGTCAATGTCACCGGCCTCGTAGCGGGCGAGAATCTCGGCCAGCTCACGCTTTGGCGTCTCACCGGAAACGGCTTCGGCCTTGATGTTGAGGTTGCGGAAGGCCTCGGCAACGTTGTAGGCGTGGCGAACTCCGGCCGTATAGACGACGCCAGGAACGCCATTGAAGCGCGTCTTGTAGAGGTCGGCGATCGCCATGTTGAAGGGCCCTTGATCGAGCAGCTCGGCGAGCATCTCCTGGTCGAACTCGATGTCAACCTCGCCTTTGCGCAGCGGCACGTTGGCGATCGTGCGCACGCCGGGGCCGGGCGGAATCCGCAGGCAGCGGAGCGGCGAGATAACGCCGCGTCGAGCCGCCTGAGCCAAGTCGAAGCGCGATGTCTGGGTTGGGAAGAGGTCGGTTACGTGGCGGGCGATCAGCGCGCCGGTCGCCGTCATACCGATGAAGACAGGGCCGGTCCATTCGCGGATCGCGGCGCTCGTCTTCTCACCCAGCGCAGTGTGGGCCTCATCGCAGATCACGATTGTGTAGGCGCTTGAGATGTTGCCGGCGTGGCGCACGAACCACTGGTAAGTCTCAACCGTCACTGGGCCGCTGAGATCGATCCCTTCGTCGCCGAGCAGCGGGCCCGAAATGCGATCGGCATAGCCGCGCGTACGGATCTCCTCGTTGAACTGGTCGACGAGGTTGCGGCGGTGGGTAAGAATAAGAATTCCGCCGGTCCGCGAGGCATCAACGAAGCCCATCGCGGCGACCGTCTTGCCGGCGCCGGTGGCGTGCTCGAACCAGAAGCGCTTGTCGGCGTTCGGGTCATCGAGCGCCTCGGCGTCGATGTCCTCGTCGGTGCCCTCGGGGGATTCGATCAGGTCAACCTCAACCTCGACCTCCTCGATCACCTCGTCGCCCTCGTCGTCTTCGTCCTCTTCGTGCTCCTCGTCGAGCGCCGCCAGCTCGGCAGCAAGCTCCTCGTCATCAGCAGCAACCACTTCGACCGGCTCGTCGTCAACGTCGAAGACCGGTTCGGCGATCTCGAGATCATCAACCTTCATCCGCGCTGCGAGCAGCGCAGTGAGTGTGCCGGAGAGGGCGTCGACCTGGTGCGGGTTAAGCACCGTTCCATCGGCTAGGTGCGGCTCCTCTTCACTGAGCACGCGTTCGAGTCCAAGCAGCAGCGACCACGAGCGCCGCCACTTCGTTGACGGCAGTTTGGCTCCGGAGTCAAGCTCGGCGAGCGCGTAGCCAAGCGCTCGCGCACGCGGCGATCCAGGCGCTAGGGCAACGGCAACTTCTTCGCCTGGATAGACGAACTTTTCCAACGTGAACGCTTCAGCGCGTTCTATCTCTTTGCCGGTAGGAACCGGTCCGGCCGCTTCGGCCATTAGTGATCAGCCATCTTGGCGTTTTTCATCAAGAGGTTGGAAGCGGCGCAAGTTACTGGCGTCACTTCCCCCAGTCCGGGTACCGCCCGGAGCGAACACTGGAAGCCTCGCAGGTGAGACAGACGCAGTGTGTGACTGATTGTACAGCACCACTGTGCGATCCTGAAGAAATGCGTATCGCAGCGATCAGTGCCGCCGTTTTTGTCCTGGCCGCAGTTGTTGTCATCGGCCTCAGGCAAGCATCTAACAGCGGCGAAGGCCAAATAGACGAAACTGGCGCCGCTCCGACCCTGATCGAGGCTCAACGCAGCCTCCGCGGTTCGCCTCCAGCGCTGGCAGCGATTCACAAGCAGGGAGCGCAGCTACTGCCCGGTGGGCCGGCCGCGCTTGACGATCGGCTTCAGGAACTACGCGGCTACCCCGTTGTCGTGAACGTCTGGGCCTCATGGTGTGGGCCTTGCCGCCAGGAGATGCCGGTCTTCGAGCAGGTGGCGGCCGACCGCGGGCGCAAGGTCGCCTTCCTCGGAGTTGACCTCAAAGACAACATTCCAGCGGCGAAGCGGCTGCTCGCTGAGTTCCCCGTCAGTTACCCCAGCTACGGCGATCCCGACGCCGATTTCTTCAGCGACAACAAACTGGCTGGCGTTCCCTCGACGATCTTCTATTCGCGCTCCGGCAAGCGCCAGCTAGTTCACTCCGGCCCCTATCTCAGCGCCGATGACCTGAACACCGACATCGATCGCTACGCGCTGGTGGCGAAGTGACGGTCAGCGTTGTAGTTGCTGACAGCCAAGACCAGATCGACGCAGCGATGGCGCTGCGCACCGTCGTCTTCGTAGAAGAGCAGCGCGTACCGCTATCCGAGGAGATCGATGGCCTTGATGATCAGGCAACGCACCTCGTCGCGCTCGACGGCGAGGAGGTAGTCGCAACCTGTCGCCTACTGCCTGATGGAACGACGATCAAGCTCGGGCGGATGGTCGTCGCGAAGGAGCGCCGCCGCGAGGGGATTGCTAGCGAGATGCTGCGCGTTGCCGATCAGCAATCAAAGCTGCTCGGCGGCGAGCAGATCAGCTTGGCGGCGCAGACTTACGCAGTGGCGCTCTACGAGCAGGACGGCTACCTCGCCTATGGCGAGCCGTTCCCCGATGCCGGGATCGAGCACATCTGGATGAGCAAGCAACTTCAGTGAGGGGTTGCGCGCAGTGATCGCAGTCGCGCTAACAAGTCTGCTGGCACTGCTGATCGGCGTCGGCTCCGAGCGGCGCTGGGGCGAAGGCGCTCTAGGCCTCTCGCGCAAAGTGCTCGACATCCTCGCTTACGTCGCGATTCCGCTCGTCGTCTTCTTCACAGTCAGCCATTTGAAATTAACGACAGGGCTCGGGGCCGGGATCGTCTTCGGTTGGACCGAGCGAGCTGTAGTAATTGGACTGGCTTGGTTTATCGGCTCGCGCCTATTGAAACTGCCGCGCGCTGGAACCGGGGCGATAATGATCGCCGTCGGCCTCGCCAACACCGGCTACCTCGGCATCCCGCTGATCGCGCTGCTGCTTGGCAATGACTCGATCGGCGTCGCCGTCGCCTACGACACAACCGTGACGGCACCGATCGCGCTGATTGGAGGCTTCGCGATCGGCGCCGCCTTCGGAACGCGCGCCGGCGAAGGCGCAAGAGCGAGAACGAAGAGTTTCTTCACGCGCAACCCGGCGCTGATCGCATTGATCGCGGCAGTTATCGCTCCCAGCTGGCTCAGCCCCGACTGGGCGCGCGATATCGCAACCGTGGTCGCAGTCGCGATTGCACCGCTCGGCTTCTTCGCCGTCGGCGTTTACCTGATGGTCGAGCATGACCAAGAAGGGACTCGGATCTTCCCGCCTCAGCTAACGGCTCCGGTCGTCACCGCGCTGGGACTGCGGCTGCTGATCGCTCCGGGAGTGATGCTCGGCCTCTCGACCTTTGTGATCGACGTTCCCTCGGCCTTTCTGATTCAGGCCGGGATGGCGAGCGGGATCACGGGCCTTGCCGTCGGCCACATCTTCGGCCTTGATTTGAAGATCATCGTCGGCGCGATCGCCTGGAGCACGGCGATCGTCGTCGTCGCCGCAGGCGTCGTGGCGCTAGCCGGCGGGCTGTAGGCTGGCCGGGCATGCGAGCGCTAATCCAGCGGGTCAGCAGCGCCTCGGTGCGCGTCGATGGTGAAACAGTCGGCTCGATCGGGGCCGGCCTCTGCGTGCTGCTGGCAGTTGGGCCGGGCGACGACGAGCAATGCTGCGACCGGCTGGCAGAGAAGTTACGGGCGCTAAGAATCTTCGACGACGCCGAGGGCAGGATGAGTGACGCGCTTGGCCAGCGTGAAGTGCTTTGCGTTAGCCAGTTCACGCTCTACGCCAAAACCAGTAAGGGCAATCGCCCGAGCTTCACCGGCGCCGCGCCGCCTGAGCTCGCCGAGCCGCTTTACGAACGCTTCTGCCAGCAGCTAAGCGCGGAGCGCGGCGTCTTTGGCGCCGCGATGGAGCTTGAGCTGGTGAACGACGGGCCGGTCACGCTGATGCTCGAAGTGGAACCGTCGTGAGCCGCCCGCGCGACCTAATTTCGCGTCTCCTGCGAAGCTGCGCAGATGGCTCCTGAACCTCGCCTCGTGCCGCGCTTCGCGGCCGAGCCCCCACATGAACATCTCCCCTCTGGCCGCTGGGCGCTGAAGCTGCAGCAAGTTTTCATCGAGGCCTGTGCTTCGATCGAACCTGAAGACGTCGAAGAGCTCGGCCAGATCGGCGAGATCGCTTGGTTCCCCGACCGCACCTGGCACGGCCGCAGCTACATCCCAGCCGTCGCAACGACGTCGAACGGGCTCGAGGTTTTCGGCTACATCGCCCACATCCGCAACGACGATGGCGATGAGGACCTCAATGCCGTTGCCGACGTGACGGCGCAGACCGCAGCCGACAACCCCGACTGGAAGATCGACCTCTGCGAGGAGGTAGTCGGCTCATGGCGCGGCGAGACCGATTCGGTCGCCGCGATGACGCTCGTCTGGGGGCGCCCGATCGGCGCCGAAGCGAAGATCGCAACGGCCGAGCTGGCCGGACTATGCGTCGATCAATGCGAAATGGTTGATGACCGCTTCACGCTGCTCGCGCCCGACGACTTCCGCGGCGACATGCTCGAGATCGCCTGCTACGACGGCGGCGGCAAAGAGGTCGCTCGCGAATCGCTCTACGAAGACGACGAGTAGCGCTCGAGCGGAAAGTGGCAGGCGGCAAGCGAGCCGCCCGGCAGTTCGCTTAGCGGTGGCTCCTGCTGTGAGCAGAGCGGCTGGGCCTTTGGACAACGAGTGTGGAAGCGGCAGCCGGGTGGCGGCGCGCTTGGTGACGGAACGTCGCCCTTCAGCACCGGCCGACTGCCAGCAGCCGAGATCGATGGGTCGGGCACCGGCACCGAAGCGAGCAGCGCGCCGGTATATGGATGGCGCGGCTCGGAGAAGCAACGCTCCGATTCGGCCAGCTCAACGACCTTGCCGAGATACATCACTGCGATCCGGTCGCACATGTGGCGCACGACGCTGAGGTCGTGAGCGATGAAGATCAGCGTCAGGCCAAGCTCGCTTTGGAGGTCCTGCAGCAGGTTGATGATCTGAGCCTGAATCGAAACGTCAAGCGCTGAGACAGGCTCATCGGCAACGAGCAGCTTCGGCTTCAGCGCGATCGCGCGCGCCACTCCGATCCGCTGCCTTTGCCCGCCAGAGAACTGGTGCGGGTAGCGGTTGTAGTGCTCGGGGTTGAGGCCGACGCGATCCATCAGCTCGCGCACCTCCTTGCGCCGCTCTTCGGCGTCGCGCGCCTCGCGGTGGATGATGAACGGCTCGGCGATAATTGAACCGACGGTCTTGCGTGGGTTGAGCGATGAATAGGGATCTTGGAAGACCATCTGCGCGTCGCGGCGCAGCGGCGCCAGCTGACGGCGACCAAGCTGCGTTATCTCTTCGCCGTCGAAGAAGACCTGGCCAGCGGTCGGCTCAAGCAGCCGCATGATCAGCCTGCCGGTCGTGCTCTTTCCGCAGCCGCTTTCGCCAACGATGCCAAAGGTCTCGCCACGTTCGACGCTGAACGAGACTCCGTCAACAGCGCGCACCGCTCCGTACTGGCGTTGGAGGATCACGCCGCGCGTGAGCGGGAAGTGCATCTCAAGCTCGCGGACCTCAACCAGCGGATCGGTGGCGCTCATTGCTTCACGCTCCTTTGCTCGGGGCTAAGTAGGCAGGCGACAAGGTGCTTCGAGCCGGCTGCGGCCGGCTCCAGCGGCGGCAGCTCCGCCGGGCAGCGATCGAAGGCGCGCGGGCAGCGCGGATGAAAGGCGCAGCCACTCGGCGGCGCGATCAAGCTAGGCGGGCGCCCGGCGATTGGGTCGAGGCCGCTGCTGCGGTCGCGATCAAGGCGCGGGATCGAGGCCAGCAGCCCGCGCGTGTAGGGGTGCTGTGGGTTGGCGAAGAGCTCGGCTGCGCTGGCCTGTTCGACGATCCTCCCCGCATACATCACGGCGATCTCATCGGCCACTTCAGCGACGACGCCGAGGTCGTGCGTGATGATGATCATCGCCGTTCCCGTCTCTGCTTGGAGCTCGGCGATCAGCTCAAGGATCTGTGCCTGCACCGTCACATCGAGCGCCGTCGTTGGCTCGTCAGCGATCAGCAGCCGCGGCTCGTTTGCGAGCGCCATCGCGATCATCACGCGCTGGCGCATGCCGCCGGAGAACTCGTGCGGATAACTGCTCAGGCGGTCACGCGCATCGGAGAGCCCGACCATCGTCAGCAGCTCGGCCGAGCGCGTGCGGGCGGCCGCTTTGCTGACCTTGTTGTGTACCT
Organism: Solirubrobacteraceae bacterium; assembly: GCA_016462245.1. Lineage (GTDB taxonomy): Bacteria > Actinomycetota > Thermoleophilia > Solirubrobacterales > Solirubrobacteraceae > F1-60-MAGs163. The sequence continues at coordinate 187 of JAEMTR010000048.1, read as the reverse complement.
GAATCGCCTCCACTAGCTGCGCGCCGATAGTGAAGAAGGGGTGCAGCGACGAGAGTGGATCTTGGAAGATCATCGCGATCTCGTCGCCGCGGATCGCGCGCATCTGCTGCTCGCTGGCGCTGAGCAGGTCCTCGCCATCAAAGATCGCCTGGCCGCTTATCTGCGTGTTGGCGGCGCGCGTCAAGCC
>JAEMTR010000214.1 GCA_016462245.1 Solirubrobacteraceae bacterium | reverse complement strand
GTTGCCGCTGCCAGCGTCTGCGCGAGGTTGATCAGAGCCGTCCATGGCTGGTCGCTGAGCTTGTTGTGGCGCGCGCAGCGAGCGAAGCGCTCCGCGTTGGCGCGCTGCTGGGCTCCTTCGCCCAGTGACATCGCCATCGCACGGTTTGCATCGCCGAGAGCCAGCTTTGCGCAGGCCTGCGCCACTTCGGGCGCAATCCCACGCGCGCCGAGCTGCTCTTCGAGCTGCGCCTCGGTCGGCGCGTCGAAGCGGACTGCGAGGCAGCGCGAGGAGATCGTGGGGAGGACCTGCTCAGGGCGGTCGGTCAGCAGCACGAGGTGGACGTAGGAGGCCGGTTCCTCAAGCGTTTTGAGCATCCGGTTGGCGGCCTCGGCGTTCATCGTGTCGGCGCCCTCTATTACAAAGACCCGCTTCGACGATTCAAACGGCCTGCGCGCGGCGGCGGCAACCACCGGCTCGTCGATGTCGGCGCGGCGCATCTCGCTCGCGCCGCTGGCACGGACCCAAGTTAGGTCGGGGTGCGATTCGCGCTCGGCGCGGTCGCGGACGCCGTCAGGGTTGGCGGCGCCTTCAGCGAGCAGCTCGGCGGCGAAGGCCCGCGCGGCGGCCGCTTTGCCGGCGCCAGGGGGCCCGTGGAAGAGGTAGGCGTGCGAGGGCTTGCCGCCCGGCTCGAGCGCCGAACCGAGCACCGCCAGCGCGTGCGGGTGGCGTTCGATTGCGGCGAGCGTGCTCATTGGCTGATCGTACGGGTACGCTCGGCTCGTTGATGGCAGGACGACTGATCACGATCGAAGGGCTCGACGGCTCCGGCAAGTCAACGCTCGTCGCTGGCCTCACGGCCGAGCTCGAAAGTCGCTCCGTGCCGGTGACGGCGCTGCGCGAGCCGGGTGGGGTGGAGCTGGCCGAGCGGCTGCGCGAACTAGTCAAGGACCCTGCGCTTGAAGTCAGCGCGCGCGCGGAAGCTCTGATCTACGCCGCCGCCCGCGCGCAGCTCGTCAGCGAGTTGGTGCTGCCACTGCTCGAAGAAGGCCGCTTTGTGGTGCTCGACCGTTACATAGATTCATCGCTCGCCTATCAGGGAGCCGGCCGAGGCCTAGGCGTTGAAGCGGTCGCGCAGATCAATCAGTTCGCGAGCGGTGGGCTTGCTGCTGACCGCACGCTCTATCTGCGCGTTGATGCCGCCACGCGCGCCGCGCGGATCGGCGAGCGCGGCGAGACGGCCGACCGGCTGGAGCTCGCCGGCGACGAGTTCTTCACGCTCGCGGCGGCGGCCTATGACGAGCTCGCCGCAGCCGAGCCGCAGCGAATCCGCGTGCTCGACGGAGCGGCCGCCCCTGATGCGGTGCTGGAAGCGGCAATTGATGCGCTCAACGGGTTGCTGCCCTAGGCTTCTGGGCATGAGTTTTCGTCTAATCGCTGCGCTTGCTGCGAGCGCCCTGATCTTGGCGCTGCCGCTCGGCGCGCAGGCGCAGACGACGGTCCAGCCAGTCGAACCGGTCCCCGGGCAGCCGGTGCAGTCAACGGACGGCGTGATCACACCCCCTTCCGGCGCGCCCGGTCAGCCGGCATCGCCGACCGTGATCGAGCCAACGACAACCACTCCCGCGCCGACGACAACAGAGAGTGGGAAGCCGCTCAGCAATGCCCAGGATCGCGGACTTGCTTGGCTAACAATTGGCCTGATCGCGCTCGGCGTAGTGCTGCTCGGGGTGCTAATCGTGGTCCTGCTTTGGCGCATCCGCGGCTGGGATCCGCGCTGGCTCAAGCGCTGGCGCCACTCGACAGCCGAGGCCGGTTGGCGGGTCGGGCTGAACGGCGCTGAGATCCGAGATTTCATCCGTCTCGGCCGCTGACGCGACTCTCACGGAGAGGCGAAAAGCCGCAACCAGCTGGGCTATCCTTGAAGGGTCGAATTTGTCTGAATTAACGGCCCGAAAAGCAATCGGGCGCGTAGTTGCATTCCGTCCGATGGAAGTGGGAAGTTGCTCGGCCCGCGACCGGTTCTTTAGGGACGCGAACAAGCACCGGTAATTCAGCCGGTAGGAGAGAGGAAGCAGACGATGAAAATCACACCGCAGACCCACACCACCGCCACCGCCGTCGAGGCTGGCCAGGCAATGTCGATCGAACGTCGCCACAGCGAACCGGGCGTCGATCCCTTCACTTCAGTTGAGTGGGAGGTTCGCGACGCGCGGATCGCTCACGGCGACCACGTTGCCTTCGAGCAGACCGATGTTGAGTTCCCTACGACTTGGTCACAGAACGCCACCAACATCGTCACGCAGAAGTACTTCCGCGGGCAGGCAGGTTCACGCGAGCGCGAGCGCTCGGTCAAGCAGATGATCGGCCGCGTCTCCGGAACGATCGCCGACTGGGGTCG
>JAEMTR010000213.1 GCA_016462245.1 Solirubrobacteraceae bacterium | reverse complement strand
GTTAATCGCCCAGCGCGCAAATCCGACAGCGAAACCGAAGCCTCCGCCGACCTTGCGCGCGAAGCGGGCGACGGCCAGATCCCCCTCGCCACGCTCTACAGCTTCAAGCAGAACGCCAAGCGCGGCGGCGCTGCCGGCGAGGTCGCCGTCGCAGAGCAGCACCAGCTCCGGCTCCGTCAGCAGCGCAGCCCGCGCGCCCAAGCTAGCCGCGCCACCCTTGCCGATCAGTTTGCCGCTGCTGACTACCTCAGCCCCGGCCTGCGCGGCGCGCGCGGCCGTGTCGTCGCTTGATCCATCGTCGGCAACGAAGATCTTCGCGCCCGGAAATGCCGCCGTCAGCGCGGTGACCGTATCGGCGATTCGATCGCCTTCGTTGTACGCAGCGATGACAACCGCTAGCCGGGTTCGTTCCATCTAGCGAACTATCGTGGCAGACTGCCCCTCTAGCAATCCTTCAAGGAGACAGATCGATGCCCGACGTCGAAGCTCACATCACCGGAACAGTTTGGAAGATCGAGTGCAAGCCGGGCGACGCAATCGCTGAAGGCGACACGGTCGCGATCCTCGAATCGATGAAGATGGAGATGCCGGTCGAAGCTGAGGACGCGGGCACGGTCAAAGAGATTCTTTGCGAAGAAGGCCAGGCAGTCAACGAAGGCGACGTGCTCGTCGTCCTCGAGTAGGCGCCGGCGAGAGAACGCAATGGCAGGCACAGTTACCAGCGACCAGCCCGCCGAAGGCGTGCTTCGGCTCAGCTTCGCCAACGCCGACAAACGCGGCGCGCTCGACCACCCAATCCTCGACGCGATCTCCGAGGCCGTTGAAAAGGCCGAGGCGCGCGCGATCATCATCACCGGCAGCGGCGACTACTTCTCCTCCGGCTACGACATCGGCCACCTCCCCGCCGAGAGCTTCGCCGAGGACGCCGAAAAGCTCGTCGCACACCCCTTCACGAACGCGCTCGAAGCGCTCGACGCGACCAACATTCCAACCGTCTGCGCCGTCAACGGCCCGGCAATCGGTGGCGGCCTTGAGCTGGCGCTCTCCTGCGACCTGCGCGTCAGCATCGAGAGCGCCAAGTTTGGGATGCCGCCGGCGAAGCTCGGCCTCGTCTACTCGCACACTGGTATGCGGCGCTTCATCGATGCGATCGGCGTGCCGCGCACGCGCGAGCTGTTCCTCGTTGGCCGCAAGATCGATTCAGCAACAGCGCTGCAGTGGGGCCTCGTGAATGAGATTGCGCCGGCCGCTGAGCTCGAAGCCTGCGCGCTCTCGTGGGCAAGCGAGCTGGCCGGCAACGCGCCGCTCAGCGTCAGCGGCAACAAGCGCGTGATCCGCGAACTGCTGGCGGCCCAGGGTGAACTTGCGCCCGATATTGAGGCCGAACTGATTGCCCTACGCGAAGCATCGTTTGCCTCAGAAGACATGCGCGAAGGGATCGTCGCCTTTGGCGAAAAGCGCCCGCCGCGTTGGCAGGGCAAGTGAAGGTCGTCACCTGGAACGTGAACTCGCTCCGTGCACGGATCGAGCGCGTGCTGGAGTTCCTTGAAGTTCATTCGCCCGACGCGCTGCTGCTGCAGGAGACGAAGTGCTCGCCGGAGCAGTTCCCGGCCGAGGAGCTAGAGGCGGCCGGCTACGAGGCCGTCCACCACAGCGGCGGCCGCTGGGCCGGCGTTGCTGTGCTGGCGCCGAAGGGTCACGGCCTGAAAGAGGCAAAGATCGGCCTCGACGGCGAGGCAAGCCCAGACCAAGCCCGCTGGGTTGAAGCCGACATCGAATCGCTCGGCGTGCGGGTTGCCAGCGTCTACGTCGTCAACGGTCAGGAGCTCGGCAGCGAACCGTTCGCGCAGAAGCTGCAGTTCCTCTCGGCGATGGCCGACCGTGCTGAAGAGCTAGCCGATATGCCGCTCGTAGTTGGCGGCGACATGAACGTCGCGCCGCTCGACCTTGACGTCTACGACCCTTCGAAGTTCGAAGGCGCAACACACGTGACCGAGGAGGAGCGCGCCGGGCTGCGCGCCGTCGCCGAGCGCGGCGGGCTCGTTGACGCCTACCGCCAGCTGCACCCCGACGAACAGGGCTTCACCTGGTGGGATTACCGAGGCGGCAGCTTCCACCGCGGCTTTGGGCTAAGAATTGACCTTCTACTGGTCAGCGAATCGTTGTCGGGAGAGATCACCAGCTGCGGCATCGACCGCGACTTCCGCAAGGGCACAAAACCAAGCGACCACGTTCCGCTGATCGTCGAGCTCAACAGATGAGCGACACCCAATCGATCGTCCCGCGGCACAAGCGCCGCAACGTCGGCATGACGGCGCTGGCGCTCGGCGCGCTCGGCGTCGTCTTCGGGGACATCGGCACCAGCCCGCTTTACGCCCTGCAGACCGTTTTCT
>JAEMTR010000212.1 GCA_016462245.1 Solirubrobacteraceae bacterium | reverse complement strand
GAGCCGGGCGGCGCGGATCGTAAGCAGGCGCGCTGCCTCGACCTGCGTTGCCATGTCGGCGAGCTTGAACTGGATTGCCTGGTGCTCACAGATCGGCTTGCCGAAGGTCTTGCGCTCCTGGCTGTACTTCAGTGCCAGCTCGAGCGCGCGCTGAGCGATGCCGACGCCGCGGGCGGCGACGTTGGCGCGGCCCACTTCGAGCGCGTCCATCATCTGCGGGAAGCCCTTGTTCAGCCCATCCTCTTCGCCGCCGAGAATGTTCTCGGGCGGGCAGCGGTAGCCGTCGAAGATCAGCTCAGTGGACTCAACGCCCTTGTAGCCCATCTTCTTCAGGATCGGCGGCACGTTGAGGCCGGCATAGTCGCCGGTGTTTTCGTGGACGCCGCCTTCCTTCTCGGCGATGAAGCAGGTCATTCCCTGGTGGCGCTTCTCGGCGTCAGGGTTGGTCACTACGAGGACGAAGACGAGGTCGGAGCGAAGCCCGTTGGTGACCCACATCTTCTGGCCGTTGATCACGTAGAAGTCGCCGTCCTTCTTGGCGTTCGTCTTCAGCGCCTGAACGTCGGAACCGACCTCTGGCTCGGAGAGCGAGAAGGCGGCGCGGATCTCACCGGTCGCCATCCGTGGCAGGTACTTCTGCTTCTGCTCGTCGGTGCCGTACTTCATCAGCAGGTAGGAGCCGATGAAGTGGGTGTTGATAATCCCGGAGATTGAGATCCAGCCGCGGCTGAGCTCCTCGACGATCATCACGTAGGTCGTGAGGTCGAGCCCCATGCCGCCGTACTCCTCAGGGATCGTTACGCCAAAGAGGCCGAGCTCTTTCATCTGCTCAACGATTTCGGCCGGGAACTCGTCCTCGTGGTCGAAATGTTCAGCGTTGGGGAGAATCTGCTCGTCGGCAAACTGGCGCACCATCTCGGTGATCGCCTGCTGCTCGTCGGTCTTATCTTCAAATGGAACGGCAATGGCCATGTTCAGGCACCCTTCTTCGCTCAAGATTGACTTGTTAGAAGGATACGCAACAGCGCCGATGCTGGATTAGCGGCCGCGCTCAATGGCAATTTTGCCGCCATACTGGGGCGAAATGAACTTCGCCCGTGACGTAGTGGCAGCGATGCCGCCTGAGAGCCTCTCAATGATTGAGCTTGCCCGCGACGGCGCGCGGCGCGAATGGAGTTTTGGCGATTCGACGGAGCGATCGGCCGCCGTTGCGGCGGCGCTGAGCGACGCTGGCGTTGGGCGCGGTGATGTTGTGATCACGATGATCGGCAACCGGCCGGAGTGGGTTTGGGCGATGGTCGCCTGCTTCCGCTGCGGCTTCGTGGCGCTGGCCTGCTCCGAGCAGCTTCGCGCCGATGATCTAAAGCTGCGCTTTGGGATGACCGCGCCGGCGGCGATCGTGGCCGATGAACGCAACCGCGAAGTGCTTGAAGCCTCCTCCCCTCCCTGCCCGATCATCTGGGTCGATGACGAGGGAGTCACCGACCCGGCGCGCGCCGCCGACGCGCCCGACTTTGCGGAGATGGAAGGCGACGAGCCGTGCCTGATCACCTTCACCAGCGGCACGACCGGCGAGCCGAAGGGCGTGGTTCACGGCCAGCGTTACCTGCCGGCACAGAAGCTCCAGGCCGAGCACTGGCTCGGAGCGCGGCCCGGCGAGCTCGTTTGGTGCACCGCTGCAACAGGCTGGAGCAAATCTGCGCGAAACGTCTTCATTGCGCCGTGGATCACTGGCGCGGCGGCGCTGCTGCACGACGCGCGCTTCGATCCTGAAGAGCGGCTCGCGATCATCGAAGCCGAGCAGGTGAACGTGCTCTGTATGGTGCCGACAGAGTTCCGCGTGATCGCGAAGCGCTCGTCGCCGCGGCCTGTAGCCTCGCTGCGCTCGATGGTCGCCGCCGGCGAGCCGCTGAACCCCGAGATCCTGCGCGCCTACCACGAGGCGACCGGGGTTTGGATCCGCGACGGCTACGGCCAGACCGAAACAGGCCATTCGATCGGCCACGCGCCGGGCGACGGCGAACCACCGGCCGGCGCGATGGGCAAGCCGCTGCCGGGGATCAAACTTTGGATTGAGAACGACGAGATCGTGCTCGACCCCTTAAGCGAACCAACCTTCTTCCTTGGCTACATCGGCGAAGGCGCGCGCCAAGTTGACGGCGGCTGGGAGATTGACGACCGCCAGCAGGGCGGCCCGTGGCACTCCGGCGACGAGGCCCACGAAGAAGACGGCTACTTCTACTTCGACGCCCGCGCCGACGACGTGATCATCTCGGCCGGCTACCGAATCGGCCCGTTCGAAGTTGAGTCGGCGCTGCTGACTCACCCGGCCGTGGCCGACGTGGCGGCGGTCGCGGCGCCCGACGAGGAGCGCGGCGCAGTCGTGCGCGCCGTGATCGTTCTGCGCGAAGGG
>JAEMTR010000211.1 GCA_016462245.1 Solirubrobacteraceae bacterium | reverse complement strand
ACCACTTCTCGGCCGCGTCGACCGGGTAGCCGTAGCCTTCCGGCAGCTTCATCACCGCCCGTTCCTCGCCGTCGCCGTAGAAGGGCGTGACTCCGGCTGGGCCGCCGTAGGCAGCAAAGACAATGTGGTGGAGCATGATCCGGTTGATCGGCACCTCTTTACCGGTCTTCACGTCGACGACGTCGACCGACATCGCAGTGATGAAACCGTCGCCGACTGGCCGATCAACCTTCAGCGGAGGGCCGTACGAGGAGTTTCGCTCGACCGAGTAACCGCCGACCTTGACCGGCTCGGAGGTGAACGTCATCTCGGTCGGCGCGGCGAGCGCCGACGCGCTCGGAATCAGCAGCGCGGCGCTCACGACCAGACCAGTTAGAAGTCCCCTCTTCACGATCGACAAAGTATAGGTCGCGGACAGAGCGACCACTGCAGTTGGCTAAAGCCCGGCCAGCTCGGCATCAGAATCGGTCTTCGCGCCTTTGAGCAGGAAGAAGGCCAGCAGCGCGCCGACGACGCAGACAATCGCGCAGAAGATCATCGCCGCGCCGCCGCCGTTGTCGAAGGCCTCGTAGACGATCTGAAGCGCGCTGTCAGAGAGCGTCGAGGTTGGCTGTGAACCGACCAGCACGTCGAGCAGAGTCGACTGCGGAGTGCCGCTCAGGAGAGCGCTGTTGGCAGGCTCATCGAAGGTCTTGACGGCGACGTTCTGGAAGACGGCGGTCGAGATAGCTACGCCAAGCGAGCCGCCGATCATGCTCATCGCCTTGAAGACGCCCGATGCAACGCCCTCGCCGGCGCCTGACGAGCCGACTGCCAGCTCGGCGGCCGGCGTGATCTGGAGGCCAATCCCGGCGCCGACGAGGATGAACCCCGGCAGCAGCGAGGCGTAGCTTCCACCAAGCCCTGTCAAGAAGAGGCTGCCGAAGCCAAGGATCACCATTCCCAGGGCGATCGGCAAGCGGTAAATCTGCCGCTGCGTCAGGTGCTCTCCAAGAACGTTGACGACCAGCACAACAAGCGTCGCCGGTAGCAGCAGCGCGCCGGCCTTCAGTGCGCCGTATCCCATCACAACCTGGAGGTAAAGCGCCATGATGAAGATCACGGCTGAGAAGACGATGTTCGCCAGCAGGTTGGCGGAGACGGCACCCATGAAGGCGGCGCGACGGAAGACTGAGAGCGGCACGAGCGGCTCTTTCGCTCGCGACTCAATCAGCACGAAGAGCGCGAAGAGCGCGATCGAACCGCCGAAGTAGAGCAGCAGCTGCGATGCGCTCGCCGAGTCGCACTTCACTAGCCCGTACGAGAGCAGCACCAAAGCGCCCGTAATCACAATCGCCCCGGGAACATCGAGCTTTGCTCCCTCGCGCGTGTTGAAGGTCTCAGGCGTCGTTCGAATTACAAGCCAGATCGCGGCGATTCCCAGCGGCAGATTGATCCAGAAGATCGCAGCCCAACCGAACGCTTCGATTAGGCCGCCGCCGATCAGCGGCCCAATCCCTTGCCCGCCCCAGGCGACGGCGATCCAGATTGCGATCGCTCGGGCGCGTTCGTGCTCGGGGAACTGAACCGCGACGATTGCGAGCGATGAGGGAAGGATCGCGGCCGCGCCGATGCCCTCGATCACGCGGCCAATCACAAGCTGCTCGGTGCCGCTGGCACTACCGGCAACGATCGAACCGAGCACCAGCAGCACGCCGCCGGCGACGAAGACCTTGCGGCGGCCCTTCATGTCGCTCAGCCGGCCACCGAGCACGATCAGCGAACCGGCGAGGAAGTAGCCGTTGACTGCCCACTGCAGACTGTCCATCGATCCGCCGAAGGCCTGGCCGATTGTTGGCAGCGCGATTGAGATGTCGGTAGCTGTAAGCCAGACGAGGCCGGTCAGCGTGCAGAGCGCCAGCAGCGAGAGCCAGCGCTTTGGATTGACGTTGTCGATCGCTACCGCGGCGGTTGTCATTGTTGTGACGCTACATCTGACCGCTGACGCATCCGCCTCGCGCTCTAGTTTTCCCTTGCGTGATCCCCGATCCCGTCCAGACACCGCTTTGGCTCGACCTTGCGGCGGTAACGACCTCGGCGCTGGGCGGTTCGCTGGTAGCGGTGCGAGCCAAGTTCGACGTCACCGGCGTCGTCGCGCTCGGCATTCTCACCGGCCTCGGCGGAGGCCTGCTGCGCGACGTTCTGCTCAACCAGCTCCCTGTCGCCTTAAAGAACCCTTGGTACATCGTCGCCGCCGTGATCGCCTCGGCCGCAGTCGCAGTGCTCGCCCATCAGATGACGAAGCTGGTCTGGCTGCTGCTGATCTTCGACGCCGCCGCGCTTGGCCTCTACGGCGTAACCGGCGCGAACAAGGCGCTCGCGAACGGGATCAGCCCGGTGCCGGCGATTCTCGTCGGCCTAATCGCGGGGCTCGGCGGCGG
>JAEMTR010000047.1 GCA_016462245.1 Solirubrobacteraceae bacterium | reverse complement strand
CGCCCGAGCTGCGTTGGAGATCGCCGCGCGGCTGGCACAGACCGGCCGTGACCTGCAGATCGCCGCTCGCGACCTTGAAGTGCACGCGCGCGAGCTGCTCGTAGTTGGCACGCTCGGCGCCATCGCGGATTGCGCGCATCGCCACGCCAAGCAGGTCAAGCAGCCGCACGGCGTCGGCTTCATCAACGCGCTCGGCCTGCTCAGCGAGGCGCGCGTCACGGTCGGGTGTCACGCGCAGCTCGCTGGGGACGGCGCCGAGCGTGCCAACTACGAGCAGCTCGCGCGCGTGCACTTCAAGGTCGCGCGCGGCAATCTGCAGGTCGCGGCCGGTCTGCGCGAGCCTCGCAGCAATCTCCAACGCAGCGCGGGCGTCGTGGGCGGCGATCGCGTCAAGCGCGCCGAACAGCAGGTCGTCGTCGGCAACGCCAAGCACGGCGAGAACGTCTTCAACTGAGATCGAGCTGCCGGTGTAAGTGACCAGTTGCTCGAGCGTGCCGAGCGCGTCGCGGAATGAGCCGGTTGCGTGGCGCGCGATCAAGGCGAGCGCGTCGGGGCTGATTTCGATCGATTCGCTCTGCGCCACGCGCGCCAGCACGACGGTCAGCTGCTCAACGGTTGGGCGCCCAAAATCGAAGCGGTGGCAGCGGTCAACGACGGTGTCGAGGATCTTCTGCGGCTCGGTCGTGGCGAGCACGAAGATCGTGTTCGGCGGTGGCTCCTCGAGCGTCTTGAGGAAGGCGTTCCAAGCCTGCGGCGTCAGCATCTGCGCCTCGTCGATGATGTAGACCTTCGAGCGGCCGCTGACCGGCGCGTAGGCGACGCTTTCGCGCAGCTCACGGATGTCATCGACCGAGTTGTGTGAGGCGCCGTCCATCTCGATTACGTCCATCGAACCGGCCTGCTGAATCGCCAGGCACGAGTCACAGACGCCGCATGGCTCAGCTGTCGGGCCCTGCTCGCAGTTGAGGCAGGCGGCGAGAATCTTCGCCATTGAGGTCTTGCCGGTGCCGCGCGAGCCAACGAAAAGGTAAGCGTGGTGGACGTTGTCCCCGGTGACGGCGTTGGTCAGCGTTCGGACGACGTGCTCCTGGCCAACAACATCAGCGAAGTTGCGCGGGCGGTGGCGGCGATAGAGCGAAGGAGCGGAGGACACGGAGCCGCAAGTCTAGACGGAGTGGCGGCCGTTCTGGGGCCGTCGGCGCACGGAAAAGGCCCAGCTTGCGCTCGTCTCCCAAGTAGGCTGAGGTGATGGAACCGGGTCGGCTCGAGGAGCTTTACGACTGGCTGCGCATTCCGTCGATCTCAACCGGCGGCGGCGAAGCGAAGGATCTTCTCGCGGCCGCCGAGTTCGCAGCCGCGATCGTGCGCCGCGCCGGCGGCGAGGCGGAGCTGGTGACGGTTGAAGGCGGCAACCCGCTTGTGATCGGCGAGCTCCGTGCGCGCGACGAAGGCGCGCCGACGGTGATCATTTACGGCCACTACGACGTCCAGAGCCCAGGCCCACTCGAGGCCTGGCAGAGCCCGCCGTTTGAGCCTGAGCTTCGCGGCGGCAGGCTCTACGCGCGCGGCGCCGCCGATGACAAAGGCAACTTCTACCCGCTGCTGGTTGCGGCCTGCGGGCTGTTCGAAAGCGGCGAGCTGGCGGTCAACGTGCGCGTCGTTATCGAAGGCGAGGAGGAGGCAGGCGGGGAATCGGTCGCGGCCTGGGTCAAAGCCGACGAGCGCGGCGCCGACTGCGCGATCGTCTTCGACAGCGCGATGGAAGACGCGAATACGCCGGCAATCACGGTCGGCCTGCGAGGCTGCGTCAGCACGATGATCACGGTCACGGCCCAGCCGCGTGACCTTCACTCCGGCCTTTACGGCGGCAGCGTTCAGAACGCGCTGCATGTGCTCCAGCAGATCCTCACTCCCCTGCTGCCGGATGCTGAAGGCAATCTTCGCGGCGAGCTGCGCGCCGGCGCCGTGCCTCCTTCGGCCGCTGAGCTTGAGTCTTGGCAGCAGCTGCGCCCCGGCCAAGAGATCCTTGATGAAGTAGGAGCGACGCCGCTGGCGAGCAACTCCGGCGATGATTTCCGTCGCCGCAACGGCGCTGAACCGTCGTTCGAAGTCAACTGGATCGAGGGCGGCGCAGCTCGAACCGTGGTGCCAGCGCAGGCGCGCGCCTACGTAACACTGCGCCTGGCTCCGGGGCAGGACGGAGCGGCGATGCAAGCAGAGCTCGAGCGACTGCTGCGCAACGAAGTTCCGCCCGGAGTCGAGCTCGAACTCGAATCGCACACCGCAACGCCATCACTCTTCGCCACCGATCTACCGGCGATCAAAATCGCGCGCGAGGCGATCGACCGCGCCAGCGGAATGAAGACGGCGCTAATCCGCAGCGGCGGCTCAATCCCAGTCGTCGCCGACTTCGCCGCCGCCGGTATCCCAGTGATCGTCAGCGGCTTCGGCCTCGCCGACGATGAGATCCACGCTCCGAACGAATCGTTTACCTTCGATCACTTCGACCTCAGCGAGCGCTGCGCGCGCGAGCTACTTCAGGCGCTGGCCGCGCTGCCGCGGGGTTAGATCCAAATGAGCAACGCACGAGGCAAAGTTCAGGCAACCGCATCGATCGTCGCGCTGGCGGCAATCTCGTGGCTAATCGTCGGCCGCGGCCTTGTCAACTACGACATGCTCTACTCGCTAGTTTGGGGGCGCGAACTAAGTGACGGGCGCAGCCTCGAGCTCGGCGCCGCGTTCACACCGACACTTCACCCACTCGGCACGCTTTACGGGATCCTCTTGGCACCGTTTAGCAAGACGGTCGTGGCCGGCGTGCACGGCGTAGCCGCGACCGACATCGTGATCGTCGTCGCCTTTCTCTCGCTCGGCGCACTGGTCTGGCTTACCTACAAGCTCGGCTCGTTCTGGTTTGGACCGTGGGCTGGCGTATTGGCAGCGCTCATTATGATTACGCGGCGGCCACTTCTGGACTTCGGCGCGAGAGCGTTTGTTGACATTCCCTACATCGCGCTCGTGCTTGCGGCGATCTTCGTCGAGAGCCGGCGGCGGCGTGCCGCTTGGCCGGTACTCGCTCTGCTCGCAGTCGCTGGACTTATCAGGCCCGAGGCTTGGGCCTTCTCAGCCGCCTACATCGTCTACCTCTGGTTCAGCGGTGAGCACCGTCCGCGGCAGGTAGTCGGCTGGCTTGCGATCGCCGCTATCGGGCCGCTGGTCTGGCTACTGGCTGACCAACTTATAACCGGCAACCTGCTCTATTCGCTTACCGAAACGCAGCAGAATGGGCGCGAGCTCGGCCGCGCAACCGGCCTCGAAGCGCTCGTCACGGTAGCGCCGCGCCGGTTCGGTGAAATTCTTCGCGAACCGGTTCTCTTCGGCGCCCTCGGCGGCCTCGGGTTCTCACTTTGGGCGCTGCGTGAGAGGGTCCGCGCGCCGGTGCTGATTGCACTCGTGGCGCTGGCAGCATTTTCGGTGCTGGCGCTCGCCGGCCTGCCAGTGCTTGGGCGTTACCTGCTGCTGCCATCGGTTATCGGCGCGATCTTCTGCGGCGCCGGCGTCTTCGGCTGGCGTTCGCTGGCTGCGGGCGACAAGCGGCGCAGGCCGTGGGCTTGGTTTGCCGTCGTGACGATCCTGCTGCTAATCGTCTTCACGCCGGCGCAGGTCAGTCGGATCTCAAACTTGCGCTACGCGCTCGAACGCCAAGAGCAGATTCAAGATGATCTTCGCGCGCTCGTGGAGCGCCCCCCGGCGCTGATCAGCCAATCCTGTGCGCCAATCTCGGTCCCCAACCACCGTCCCGTGCCGCTGCTGGCGCTGTGGACCGATCTGCCTGCCGAGCAGATCTTCAGCGCCGCCGACAAGCGGCAGCGGTCAGGCGTATTCATCGCCGCCGCAACCCCAAAGGTCGCGAGCGACTACATCCTTGATCCACGCGACCTGAACCGAAGCGTGGCCCCGCCCCCGGCGAACTTCAAACTGGCTGGCGGCAACCGATCGTGGCTGGTCTATCAGCGCTGCGCTGCGCCGCCAGGCTGAGCTCCGCGGTTAAGGCGTTGTAACGGTCGGCGTCGTTGTCGTCGTCGTGATCGTCGTCGGCGGTGCCGTCGTCGTCGTGATCGTCGTGTTCGTGATCGTCGGGATCGTCTGAGTTGTCGAAACCGTGTTGCTGTCACTGTTTCCGCCGGTAATTACCAGCGCGGCAATTACTCCCGCGACGATGATCGCAACAGCTCCCATCACCCACGGCCAAGGGTTGCTCTTCTGCGGCGGCTGCCCGCCGGGGGCCTGCTGGTAAACGGGCTGGTTTGGATCCTGCGGGGGCTGCGTGGCCATTAGGTGTTTCCTTTAGTTGGTGTAGGTGAGCGGGAACTTGGTAGTGATCGTAAGCGCTGAATCGGCGCCGTTTTCAACGCAGGTCCATTTTGCGGTGCTGCCACTAACCGATGGAGTGCACTGCGAACCTTGGACGGTCACTGGCTGCTCAGCCTGCGTGCGGGCGACTCCCTTGACTAGCGCGCTCGCCGCATCACAGCTTGCCAGCGCGGTCTGCGAGCTAGGCACGTCGGTCGCGTTGACGTTCGCGACCGTACTGCCGCCAACAACGCCGGCGATGTTGTTGACGGTGCAGGTTCGCGTGATGTTGATCGGGGCGGTGGTAGTTGTCGTTGTCGTCGTAGGAGCGACCGTCGTCGTCGGGGTCGAGGTGGCCGTCTTCGTCGTCAGCGTCGTTACCGGCGTTGTGACCGAAGCATCGGTTGAGCTCGACGAATCGCTACCGCCGGTAATCAGGATCGCGACGATCACGCCGACAACGATGATCGCGACTGCACCGAGCACCCAAGGCCACGGGTTGCTGCCGCCACCTTCAGGCGGCTGGCCACCCTGCTGCGGGTTGTACTGCTGAGTTGGGTCTTCCGACGGAGGCTGAGTGGACATGGCTGAAACGGTAAGTAGATCAGCGGACGGCTGCCCAAAGAATGTCATCCCGACTGCTGCGGTTGGTTTTCTGCTAAATTCGCTTGGCGCGCTATTAGGGCGCCCTAACTCAGCCATAAATGCGGGAGCAACCACTGTGAATTCGAAAGCAACACGCCTCGCCCTACTGCCACTGGCGATCATCGCGATCGGTGCGGCCTCCGGCTGCGGCGAGGCCGATGGCGGCGGCTCCGGAGACGGCAAGAGCTTGACGATCTATTCGGGCCGCGACGAAGAATACGTCGGGCCGCTGATTGAAACGTTCAAAAAAGAGAACCCTGGCACCACAGTTGAGGTCCGCTACGGCGACAGCGCTGAACTGGCAGCAACAATCCGCGAAGAAGGTGGCCAGACCCCAGCAGGAATCTTCTTCAGCCAAGATGCCGGCGCGCTCGGCGCGTTGCAAGAAGCAAAACTGCTCAGGGAGCTCCCAAGCTCAATCCTTGACCGCGTGCCGAGCGCTTTCCGCTCAGCCCAAGGCGACTGGGTCGGCACCAGCGGCCGCGTGCGCGTGCTCGGATACGACAGCCGCTCGCTCGCTCCCAGCGAGCTGCCGAAATCGGTCTTCGATCTAACCGAGCCGCGCTGGAAAGGGAAGGTCGGTTGGGCGCCAGCAAACGCTTCGTTCCAGTCTTTCGTCACCGCGATGAGGCTGAGCGAAGGCGAGGCGAAGACAAAGCAGTGGCTGGAGCAGATGAAGGCCAACGGGACTCGCTCCTATGAGAAGAACGGCATCATCCGCGACGCGATCGCCGACGGCGAGATCGAAGTCGGGCTGATCAACCACTACTACATTCTCGAAGCAATAAAGGAGGGTGAAGCCGACGGCGACACCTATCCCGTCAAGCTCCACTTCTTCACCGACGGCGACGTCGGAACGCTGATCAACGTGGCTGGACTTGGCATCCCGGAGGCGTCAAAGCAACAGACGGCGGCCGAGCAGTTCGCGAGCTTCCTACTCGCCGACCCGCAGCAGCAATACTTCGCCGAGGAGACCGGTGAATACCCGCTCGTGAAGGGCATCGCTCAAGATCCGTCGTTGCCGCCACTGAGCAGCATCAAGCAGCCTCAGCTTGACCTGTCTGACCTCAGCGACCTGCAAGGCACGCAGGAGCTGCTGCAGGAGACCGGGGTGCTCTAGGCGATGGCAACACACGCCAACCGGCTGCCGGTCGCTGGTGGATTTGCGTTGCGCGGCGTTTCGCCGCTTACGCTTCTGACGGCTGGCCTCGTCGCCGCTGTCTGTGCCGTCCCGATCGTCTATCTGTTCATCGTCATTCTTGGCGAGCCAGCCGCTGCTTGGCAAGCAATCTGGCGGCAGGGAACGCTGCGGCTGCTGCTCCGCAGCCTCGCGCTGGCCGTCGCCGTCGGCTTCACCGCCACGCTCCTTGCCGTGCCGCTGGCCTGGCTGACCGGTCGCAGCGACCTTCCCTGGCGCCGCGGCTGGACCGTTCTTTCGGTGCTCCCGCTGGTTATCCCAAGCTACATCGGCGCCTATCTCTTTGTCTCCGCCTTTGGCCCGCGCGGCGAGCTGCAAAAGCTGCTGGGGGTTGAGCAGCTGCCCAGCATCTACGGCTTCAGCGGCGCTTGGATCGTTCTCACTCTCTTCACCTTTCCGCTCGTTCTGCTGCCGGTGCGGGCCGCGATGCGCAGGCTCGACCCGGCGCTTGAAGACGCAGCCCACGGCATGGGGCGCTCGCAGTTTGAAGTCGCGCGCACCGTGATCCTGCCTCAGCTAACCCCGGCGATCGGCGCCGGCGCGCTGCTGGTGAGCCTCTATGCGCTCTCCGATTTCGGCGCCGTTTCGATTCTCCGCTTTGAATCGTTCACGCAGGTCATCTACCAGTCATACCGCTCGAGTTTTGACCGCACCGGCGCGGCGGCGCTGGCCGGCCTGCTGGTGCTTGTGCTGCTGCTGCTGCTGACCGTCGAGAGCCGCGTTCGTCGGCGGCGTTCCTACCATCGCGTCGGGCCAGGCAGCGCACGGATAACGGCCGACGTCCCGCTCGGGCGCTGGCGCTGGCCGGCAGTCGGCTTCTGCGCGGCCGTTGCCCTGATCTCATTCGTGCTGCCCGTAGGGATGCTGATCTTCTGGTCGGTTCAAAGCGTCGCCGGCGAGGTTGATTTGGGCCAAGTTGCGACGGCGGCCGGTAACTCGCTGCTGCTCGCGGGGCTGGCCGCGGCTGCGGCTGCGTTCGCAGCGCTGCCAGTCGCCTGGCTTGGCGCGAGGGCGCCAGGGAGGCTTTCACGGGTCGTTGATCTGCTCACAACCAGCGGCTACGCGCTCCCAGGAATCGTCGTTGCCTTGGCGATGGTTTTCGTTGGGATTCGGCTGGTACCGGTGCTCTATCAGTCACTGCCAATGACGGTGCTTGCGATGGTGATCGTCTGCCTCCCGTTGGCGATCACGGCAACGCGGTCAGCGGTAGTTCAGATCCCGCCGCGGCTCGAAGAAGCGGCTCGCGGCAGCGGCCGCTCCCCACTTGCAGTCATGGCTACGGTCGGCATTCCACTGACCCGCGGCGGCATGCTCGCCGGAGCGGCGCTTGTCTTTGTGGCGGCGATCAAAGAGCTGCCCGTCGTTGTTCTGCTCTCCCCGATCGGCTTTGACACACTGCCGCTCGTGATCTGGCAGCAGTCGTCGCGCTCGTTCTTTGAGAGCGGAGCGATCCCGGCGCTCGTACTCCTTGTAGTGACCGCGCCAGGGATCTGGTTGCTGGTTGGCAGGCAGCGATGAGCAAAGTTGCGAGAATGGACGAGATGGATTCATTAGTTGATCAGATTGCCGGCTGCCCAATCGGGGGAAGTGGAATCGCGCCCGAAATCGTCCGCTGCGAAGGGCTCAGCAAGAGCTTCGGCGCGCTGAAGGCCGTTGACCACGTAGATCTTTCCCTGCGCGCCGGTGAGATTGCCGCGCTGCTCGGCCCCAGCGGCTGCGGCAAAACGACGCTACTGCGCCTGATCGCCGGCTTCGAGCGCCCTGATTTCGGATCGATTGAAGTGGCCGGTTCAAACGTTGCCTGCGAGACCAACTTCACTTCACCCGAGAAACGCGGCGTGGCGATGGTCTTTCAGGACTACGCGCTCTTTCCGCACATGACGGTCGAGCAGAATGTCGGCTACGCGCTCGGTCGTCGCCCCGACCGTGAGCGCGTCGCAAAGGTGCTGAAGATGGTCGGGCTGCAAGGGCTCGAAGCACGACGGCCGGAAGAACTATCGGGCGGGCAGCAGCAGCGCGTCGCCTTGGCTCGCGCTTTGGCGCCGACACCCTCGGTGGTGTTACTCGATGAGCCCTTCTCGAACCTTGATGCCTCGATGCGCGAGCACCTCCGCGGCGAGGTTCGCCGGATCCTCCGCGCCGCAGGCGTCTCAGCACTGTTGGTCACGCACGATCAGGAGGAGGCTTTGAGCCTTGCCGACACGGTCGCCGTGATGAACGACGGGCGGATCGAACAGGTCGGTACGCCGGAAGAAGTTTATGGCCAACCAGCCAACCACTGGGTCGCCTCCTTCCTCGGTGAGATCGACACGCTCCCTGGCCAAGCCAGCGGCGGGGTCGCCCAATGCTCGCTCGGTGAGGTGAGAGTTTCGCCAGAGCTGAGCGGTGACGTTGACATCCTGATCCGGCCTGAATCAATCTCGGTCGGAACCGCCCACGACGGCGGCAGCGAGGCAGTCGTCGTTGAGCGCGTCTACTACGGCCATGATCAGCTCGTGACACTTGAGCTGAACGACGGCATCCGCGTTCGCAGCCGCAGCCTCGGCTTCCCGGCCTGGCACCCGGGAGACCGCCTTCAAGTGCGCCTAACCGGCCCTGTCACGGCGCTGCCGCGCGCGTAGCTGCCGCGCGAGGACTGTTCTAAACTCTCTCCCGAATTCCCGGGCGCGTAGCTCAGCGGGAGAGCGCTCGCTTCACACGCGAGAGGTCGCTGGTTCGAAACCAGCCGTGCCCATCAAAAGCCCTTTGAAATCAGGCTCTGCGAGGTCACGTTTCGATGCCAGCTCGCTTGAGGCAACCGATGCTTTGACTT
>JAEMTR010000210.1 GCA_016462245.1 Solirubrobacteraceae bacterium | reverse complement strand
AAGCGCGCGGCCATGAAGCGGCCGACGAGCGCCACGCGCGCCAGCTAAGCCAGCAGGAGAAAGCAGAGCGAGCCACATACGTCGTCATCAACGACGGCACGACGGCCGAGCTGGAGGCCGAGCTGGCGCTGATTCTTGAACGGCTTGCCGGGTGAGCACCGCCGGTACACGGCGCCGCCGGCGATTGTGGCCAGCGATTGCGGTTCTTGTCGCCGTGGCGTTGCTCGTGGCAATGATTAGCGGCCTTGACGCGCTGAAAGGAGTCGACAAGGCGGTCACTGAGATCACCTACCCGCTTCGATACGACGACATCATTCGCCAGCAGGCGCGCGCGAAGAACCTCGATCCAGCACTGATCGCAGCGGTCATCTACGCCGAGTCAGGCTTTCGCTCGGGCCGCACTTCGCCAGCTGGGGCGGAGGGGCTAATGCAGATCACGCCCGAGACCGCTCGCGACATCGCTCGCCGTTCCGGCGGCACGGCGTTCACGCTCGAGGACCTCGCCACACCACAAATCAACATCTCCTACGGCTCATATCTTCTTCGTGAGCTGCTTGACCGCTACAACGGCGACGTCGACGCAGCCTTGGCGGCCTATAACGCCGGGCCTGGCAATGCTGACGCGTGGGGAGGCTCGCAGCTAAAAGCTGACAAGATCCCGTTCCCGGAGACGCGCGCTTACGTTGAGAAGGTGCTTGAGGCTCAGCTCCAGTACCGCGAGCGTTACAACAAAGAGCTCGGGCCGGCGCCTTAGCCTGAAGATACCCTTGGGGTGTGCCACCGTTTCGCCTTGACAGCGCCTTTACCCCGGCCGCCGACCAGCCGGCAGCGATCGACGCGATCTCCGCCGCGATCGAAGCAGGGGAGAGAAACACAACGCTGCTTGGCGCGACCGGCACCGGCAAGACGATGACGATGGCCGGGGTTGTCGAACGGGTCCAGAGGCCAACCTTGGTGATGGCCCACAACAAGACGCTCGCGGCGCAGCTCTGTAACGAGTTCCGCACCTTCTTCCCCGACAACGCGGTCGAGTACTTCGTCAGCTATTACGACTACTACCAGCCTGAGGCTTACGTCCCGTCGAAGGACCTCTTCATCGAGAAGGACTCGGCGATCAACCAAGAGGTCGACCGGCTCCGGCACGCCGCGACAGCGGCGCTTTTTGCGCGGCGCGACGTCTTGATCGTTGCCAGCGTTTCGGCGATTTACGGCATGGGCTCGCCCGAGACCTACGACAACAACGTCCAGATCCTGCGCCAAGGCGAGAGCGTCGACCGCGACGCGCTGCTGCGCAAGCTGGTCGCGATTCAGTACACGCGAAACGATGTTGCGCTCACGCGCGGCACCTTCCGCGTCCGCGGCGAGGCGCTCGAGGTCTTCCCTGCCTACGCCGAGAGCGCCTACCGCGTAACGCTCTTTGGCGATGAGGTCGAGCGACTGCAGCAGTTCGACCCGCTGACCGGCGAGCTGCTCGAGGATGGGCTCGAACACATCGCCGTTTGGCCAGCAACCCATTACAACGTCGAGGAGGGCAGCCTCGACGCAGCGGCTGAGGAGATCAGCCGCGAGCTTGAAGAGCGCTGCGCGCAGCTCGAAGCGGAAGGCAAACAGCTCGAGCCATTGCGGCTGCGCCAGCGCACCCAGTACGACATCGAGATGATGCGCGAGGCCGGTTTCTGCAGCGGGATCGAGAACTACTCACGAATTCTTGACGGCCGTAAGCCGGGCGAGCGGCCTTACTGCCTGATCGATTACTTCCCTGAGGATTTCGTCTGCTTCATCGACGAGTCGCACCAGACGGTGCCGCAGATCGGCGCGATGTACAAGGGCGATCGCAGCCGCAAGCAGACGCTCGTTGATTACGGCTTCCGCCTGCCGAGCGCGATGGATAACCGCCCGCAGACCTTCGAGGAGTTCCTTTCGATCACGCCGCAGGTCGTCTTCGTCAGTGCCACCCCCGGCGTCTATGAGCGCGACCACTCGGGCGTGATCGCCGAGCAGATCGTCCGCCCGACCGGGATCGTTGACCCCGTCGTTGAGGTGCGCGAAACGCTCAACCAGATCGACAACCTGCTGACCGAAATAAAGACCCGTGTTGACATCGGCGAGCGCACGCTCGTGACGACTTTGACGAAGAAGATGAGCGAAGACCTGACCGATTATCTCGTCGAGATGGGTGTTCGCGTCCGCTATCTGCACAGCGACGTTGACACGCTGGAGCGCATTCAGATCATCCGCGACCTGCGACTGGGTGAATTCGACGTGCTCGTTGGGGTGAACCTGCTGCGCGAGGGGCTCGACATTCCTGAGGTTTCGCTGGTCGCGATTCTCGACGCCGACAAGGAAGGTTTCCTGCGCGGCGCGACCTCGCTGATCCAAACGATCGGTCGCGCTGCGCGCCACGTTGACGGGACCGTGCTGATGTACGCCGACCG
>JAEMTR010000209.1 GCA_016462245.1 Solirubrobacteraceae bacterium | reverse complement strand
TCACCGCGCGTAACTAAATTCGCCGATACAGCGGCGTGAATCCGGGCCACTTGATCGGTGATCGGTATCGGTTCCAGCGAGGCCAGTAGCCGCTCGACAAAGGCTCCACGCCAGATCCCCTCAGGCTCGGCGCTGCGCCACACGCCATGGAGCAGCTCGCTCACCGTGATCACGCTGACTGCCCTCTCTTCGTCTGCGACTGCGGTGAGCCCACTTAGATCACCGCGCTCTGCGGCGACCAGTAGATCAGTATCGATTAGGACGGCCATTCGCTCGGGACATCCTCATTCATCTGCTTGCGAATCTCGCGAAGCTCGCCAGCGAAGGCGTCGTCCAGCGGTGGTCCCGCGGCAAGTATTTCCTTCAGGCGCGAAAGCGTGACCGTCGAGGGTCGACTAGACGAAACGACGGCAACAACGGCGCCCGCCCGCGTGATCTCGATCCGCTCGCCGGCGGCGACCCGGTTCAGCAGCGCCGAGAAGTTACGCGAAGCTTCGGTGGCGGTCATTTTGGTCACGTGAACGAGCCTATCAGATAAATCCGATATGCCCTCACCGGAGCTGAAAAGCTGCATTGCCGCAGCCTGCCAGCCAAACCGTCACAGCGCTACCACGACTCAGCTACGAAGCAGCCTCTTCGCTGCTCTTCACAGCCTTCTTCATCATCGTCGCGCCGCTAACCATTCCCCGCCGCCACGGCGGCACGCCTTCGATCTCGATCTCAAGGCTGAAGCTGAGGAAGGTTCGGATCAGCACGATGATCGCCAGCACGACGACGTTGTCGAGCGTCGGCGCGACGGCGACGGTGCGAATCAGGTCGCCGGCGACGAGGATCTCGAGCCCCAGCAGGATCGCCGAGCCGAAGGTCTGGCGCATCGTGCGATATGCCAGAGCGCCGCCGCTGCGCTTCCAGGCGCGGATCGAGATCACAAAGGCAAAGATCAGCCCGGCGATGAAGACGAGAGCCGCGATCAGCTCGAAGCCCTTCGCCACGTCGAGCATCAATGTTGTGTAGGCGCTGTTCTCCTCCATCGCGCAAGGTATAGCGAGCGGCGCGGAGGTGACGAAGCAATTTTCCCCCGGAAACATCTGTGTCGTGGTAGTTTCCTGCAATGGCCGCCAATCCCGCAGAGCAGCCGAGCCCTTGGGCGCTCGACGATGAGTCAAGTAAGCCGCTCCCGCGCGGCCGTCACGCGCTCTCGCGCGAAACCGTTCTCGCCTCGCAGCGCGGCCGGATGCTCCACGCTGCGCTGGTCGCAACGGCCGAGAAGGGCTTCGGTTACGTCGTCGTGGCTGACGTGATCAGCGAAGCAGGAGTCTCACGCAAAGCCTTTTACGAGCACTTCTCGGACTTTGAGGATTGTTGGTTCCAAGCTTATGAGACCGCCGCCGAAGTTCTCTTCGGCGAGATGGCCGCTGCAGCGGTCGGTTCCAACGGCGCCGGCGACCCCCGCGCCGGCCTCGGCGCAGGGATCGCTGCCCTCGCTCGCAACGTCGCCCAAGAGCCGCAGGTAGCTCACGCGATGATCGTTGACATCGCTGGCGGCGGGCCACGCGGCCTCGATGCCGAACGCGTGACGCTGAACCGTTGGGCCAAACTGCTCCTAACAACGTGGGATCGCAGCGACGCTTCGAAGGCCAGCGACCAGCGCAAGCTGGCGGCGCTCGCGGCGGTCAGCATCGTCACCGGGGTCTGCCGCGATCACCTCGTCGCCGGAACTACCGACTCGTTGCCAGCAATCAGCGATCAAATCACGGCGCTGATGGCCAAAGTGCTCTCGACTTAGCGCGCTCCGGCGCGGCGAAATCGCTCACTAATAGCCCTCGAGGGCGATCTTATGGCGATGTTTATTACCGGCGCACCGAGTTGGCGCAAAGTGTAGGCTGGACAAGTAACTAGTAGAGGAGCAAGTCAATGGATCGTCGAATCGCTATCCCCGTCTGCTTAACCTCGCTGCTGGCGCTCTTCGCGCTAAGCGCAGGCAACGCCTTTGCCGCCGCGTCGGTGAAGGTTGAAATCAAGATCAGCGGCGCCGGTGCCAGTGGCGGCTCGCTGCTTGCGATCTCCAGCGCTGGTAAGGCAGTCCGGACCAAGCTCGGCTCGAAGGCGGTTTCGCTGAACGTCCCAAAGGCAACGATTAGTGGCACAACACTGCAGCTCGTCAGCAAGTCGGGCACCTTCCTCGGGCCGGTCGTCCTGGCCAGCGCCTCAGGCGGCAAGAAGGCTTACCTGACACTCGGCAAGGGCGCCGGTGCGAAGAGCTCACTGAAGCTTGGAACTGCAACCGTCAAGAAGGGTTACGCAGCGCTGAGCAAGCCACTGGCGACCAAGTCGCTGCTGACCTCCTCGTACGCGGCGGCCGTCAAGGGCGCGCCAACCGGCAGCGGCCGCCTCGGCCTGCAGAAAAGCAGCAAGAAAGCCTCGGCTGCGCAGTTCGGC
>JAEMTR010000208.1 GCA_016462245.1 Solirubrobacteraceae bacterium | reverse complement strand
CTCGTGGAGGTAGCGACCGTTGATCCAGCGCAGCTTGGCCTCATCGAACTGCGCCGGTGCCTGCGTGACGCTCGCGAAGTCGAACCGTTTCACCAGCTCGTCTGTTGGGATCAGCGTCTCGTCGTCGGCGTCGCCCCAGCCGAGCAGAGCAAGGTAGTTGCGGACGGCCTCGGGCAGGTAGCCCTTGTCGCGCAGCTCCTGAACCGACTCTGCGCCGTGGCGCTTCGAAAGCTTCTTGCCGTCAGGCCCGTGAAGCAACGAAAGATGGGCGTAGCGAGGCGGCTTCTCGCCCATCGCTTCGAGCACCAACACTTGCTTCTGCGTGTTCGAGAGGTGG
The DNA here is from genome assembly GCA_016462245.1 of Solirubrobacteraceae bacterium. Lineage (GTDB taxonomy): Bacteria > Actinomycetota > Thermoleophilia > Solirubrobacterales > Solirubrobacteraceae > F1-60-MAGs163. The sequence goes on along the minus strand of JAEMTR010000208.1, from coordinate 2,121 downwards.
TCAACGCCGCGGATCACATCTGTGATGCCGGCGTCTAGGTCATCGACTGCGACGGCGAGGTTGTAAAGCGGGCTCCCATCGGCGCGCGCGATCACCGGGTCGTCGAGGTGCACGTTCTGAAAGGTTGTCGTGCCGCGAATCAAATCTTCGATCACCGTCTCACCGGTATCGGGCACTCGCAGGCGAACCGCTCCTTCGTCCTCTGGCGTGCCGCGGAATCCACGGTCATCTCCGTGCTCGTCCTTCCAGGCGCGGACGTCGTCGGCGGTGGCGTTGGTGCGATAGGCGCGACCGTCGGCCAGCAGCTGCTCGACAACGGCGCGGTGTCGCGGCTCGTGCTCAGCCTGCGATAGCGGGCCCTCATCCCAGTCAAGGTCGAGCCATTCGAGCGCTTCGAGGATCTGCGCCGTGTTCTCGGGCGTTGAGCGCTCGCGGTCGGTGTCCTCAATTCGAAGCACGAAGGTTCCGCTTGCGTGACGGGCTGCTAGCCAGTTGTAAAGAGCGGTCCGGGCGCCTCCAATGTGGAGTTGACCGGTAGGGCTGGGAGCAAAACGAACGCGCATACCGATAGGAATCTAGTGATGGACACTTCAAATAGTGGCGCGGCAGCATGCTGATCGGCGCTCACGTCTCCCCCGCTGGCGGCCCGGCGAAAGCGATCGAACGCGGCGAAGCGCTCGGTGCACGCTCTATTCAGATCTTCAATCAGAACCCGCGGGCGTGGAAGCCGACGATCTACAGCGACGAGCAGGTAGAAGAGTTTCGCGAGGCGATGGCGGCCAGCGAAGTGGACGCGCTGCTGATCCATGCCGTCTATCTGCTCAATGCGGCCAGCGAGGATCCCGACATCCGCGCGAAAACTTTGACCTCGCTGACGGCATCACTGAACGCTGGCGAGGCCTTAGGTGCCACTGCCGTCGTCCTCCACCCGGGCTCGGCGAAAGGCGGCGACGTTGGCCAGGCGATTGAACGGGCCGGAGCGACGATCGCTGAGGCTCTAGCGCAGAGCGAGGGCTGCGCCCTTCACCTTGAGAACACTGCGGGCGCTGGTGGCACGCTCGGCCGCTCATTTGATGAGCTCGGCGCACTGATCGAAGCCGCGGGCGGTGACGAGCGGCTTGGGATCTGCCTCGACTCCTGCCACATGCTGGCCTCGGGGATTGAGATCCGCAGCGCCGACGCGCTGACGACTGCAATCGATCAGTGCGTTAAAGCGACCGGCAAGGGCCGCATCGGCTCACTGCACTGCAACGACTCGATGATGGAGTTCGGTTCGAACCGCGATCGTCACGCCGATCTTGGCAATGGTGAGCTTGGCGCCGACGGCTGCGCTGTCTTTCTCTCCGAGCCACGCTTCGCCGACCTGCCGTGCGTGCTCGAAACACCAGGGCCGGAGAAGAAGGGCCCGACGAAGAAGCAGGTCAAAGAGGCTTCCGCGCTGCGCGAGCGCGGCCTCAAAGCGCGCAGCTAGGCCTCAGGCAGCTTGGCCGCTGGTGCGCATCGCGGCCGGGCCGAGCACGTGCTCTAGCTCGGCGCGAAGGCTCGGCGTCGGCGCAACGCGGTAACCCTCACCAAACTTGAGGCTGCGGCCGCCACCCGAGGTAGTGATGTCGAGCACCACTTCGTGCTCGCCGCTGTGATTGCCGAGGATGTGTTTTAGCTCGTCGATAACGCTGGCGAGCAGGCCGCTGTCGGTCGCGTCGACCTTGAGGTGGATCGGCTGCGGCCCGAGAGCCTCGATCGCTTCCGCTTCTGCGGCCTTCTCGATCTGTTCAGCGCTGGGCTCGAAACGCTCCACCGACTGAGCAACGACGCAGATCTTGCTGCGGTCCTTGTGGTCAACGCGACCCTTGACGAGCACGATCTCATCGACCCCGAGCGCGCCACCGTACTGCTCAAGCGTCTTGCCGAAGATCACGAGCTCAATGTCAGTTTCGAGGTCGTTGAGTGTCGCGAACATCATTTGATCGCCCTTTTTCGTGCGAATCTTGCGCGCCGCGGTGATGATGCCGCCAACCGTCACCGAGTCACCATCGCGGCGGTCCGAGAGTGCGGCCAGCGAGCAGTCGGAGGCGCCCAGCAGTGCACCACGGACCTCTTTCAGCGGATGCGTTGAGAGGA
>JAEMTR010000207.1:372-2473 GCA_016462245.1 Solirubrobacteraceae bacterium | reverse complement strand
CGATCGGTCGCGCTGCGCGCCACGTTGACGGGACCGTGCTGATGTACGCCGACCGCGAGACCGACTCGATGAAAACGGCGATCTCCGAAACCAACCGTCGCCGCGAGATTCAGCTCTCCCACAACGAGCGCCACGGGATCACCGCGGCTTCGATCACGAAGGGCGTCAGCGACATTGCCGAGTTCCTCCAGGCCGAGAGCAAGACACCGAAGAAGGGTCGCCGCGGCGCCAAGTTCGACGCCAGCGAGCACGCGCCCGACGAACTCGAGAAGGCGATCGTCACGCTCGAAGAGGAGATGCTCGCTGCCGCCGAGGAACTCCGCTTTGAACACGCCGCCCGCCTGCGCGACGAACTGCGCGACCTAAAGCGCCAGATGGACGGCCTTGAAGCCGCGGGGCTACGGCCTGAACCGGCTACCGATTAGAGCATTCCCGAGTAAGCTTCGGTCGCAATGAGACGATCATTTCTCGCTGTGCTGGTCGTCTTTGCATTCTGCCTCAACGTCCAGGCGGCGGCGGCGGCGCCACCACCGCGATTCTTCGGCGTGATGGGCAACGGGCCGCTCGATCGACCGGGCGTTGACCTCGTCAAAGAGAGCGCCTTGATGCGCAGCAGCGGCGTAGAGACAGTTCGGTTACCGATCGAATGGCCTGATCTGCAGCCTTACCGCCGGTTCGCTGACGTTCCAGCCGGGCAGCGGGCGCGCTTCGTCGACATTGCCGGAATCCCAACCGCCTTTGCAGTCACCGATGCTCGAATACGCGCCGCGGCATTGAACGACGTTGAAGTGTTAGCGCTTGTCATGCGTTCACCACTTTGGGCTGGCCGCAACCCTAAGAATTACATGACCCCGCCGCGAGACCCGATCGCTTATGGCCGCTTCCTCTCGGCGCTGATTGGGCGCTACGGCGTCAAAGGCAGCTTCTGGGCAGAAAACGGCGAGCTTCCGCGTCGCCCGCTGCGCCACTTTCAGATCTGGAACGAGCCGAATCTGAAGTATCACTTCCCGGTCGCGCCGTGGGCGCCAGCCTACGTCAAGCTCTTGCGCGCTTCCTATAAGGCAATCAAGAGTGCCGACCCTCAGGCGACTGTCGTCAGCGCGGGGATGCCGAACTTTGTTTGGCGTGATTACGCAGAACTGTTTCGCGCTGGAATGCGCGCGCGCGGCTACTTCGACGCTATCGCCGTCCACCCCTACACCAACAATGCCGCCGGCTGCATCGAAATGCTCAGTCGCGTCCGCCGCGTCTTGGACGCCAATGGCGCCGGCAATAGCCCAATCTGGGTCACTGAAACTGGATGGCCGTCGGCCCGTGGCAAGGCCAAGGTTCTGCCCCGCAACGAAGGCTGGATTACGACACCAGCTGGGCAGGCAAAAAAGCTCGCTGAGGCTTACCGAAGCTACGCGAAGAGCGCTCCGCGGCTGAAGCTGGCGCGTGTTTACTGGTATAGCTGGATCAGCAGCGATCAGCGCGGTGGCAACGCTTGGGACTACGCCGGGCTGCGAACGGTTGCCAGCGATGGAAGCTTCGTCGATAAGCCTGCACTCGCCGCCTATCAACAGGTCGCGCGCAGTCTGCGACCGGCCGCCCGCTAGCGCGAATCGTTTGGGACTCAATCGGCTACGAGCGCGTGACCACACAGCTACGCTTTGAAAATGAGTAATTCGCCTTCAGTAGACCCAAATGAAAGCCGCAGCGAGGCGTTGGCGCGGATCGACACAGTTGAACGCGCGCTTGAGCAGCTGGCGGCGACGGTTCGCTCACAGACCGCTGAACTACAGGAAGAGCTGGGGCAGGTGCGACTCAGCGTGATTGAGCTGCATTCGCATGCCGTGACGAAGCCGGCGCCGACGCCGCTGACGGAGCCGCCGGTCGGTGGCGACGCACCCGAGGGCAGCGCCGCGGGCGCACGGCTCGTGGCACTTGATCTGATTGGCCGCGGCATTGCGCTCGAGCAAGCAGAGGAGCAGCTGCGCGAGGCTTTCCCTGGAATCGACGCCGAGCGCGTTCTGAGCGAAGTTGGCGCAACTCCGGGCGTTTAGAACGGTTCTACTGACAGTGCGTCCTTTAGCGACAATCATTGCGGCTGCGGCGGTTG
>JAEMTR010000207.1:0-362 GCA_016462245.1 Solirubrobacteraceae bacterium | reverse complement strand
GCTCCGGCGCAGGCAGCAAAGCTCCCATCGACCTTTTTTGGCGTCACAGCCAACGGTCCGCTCGACGCTGTCGGCGTCGATCTGGCAAAGGAAGGCGCCGTAATGCGCGCCAGCGGGGTTGGAACGATCCGCCTGCCTGTTCAGTGGCCCCAGCTGCAGCCCTACGCAAGCTTCGCGCAGATTCCAGAGAGCACCCACCAATACTTCACCAACGTCGGCGGCATCCCAACCGACTTTTCGACCACCGACGCTCAGATTGCTGCAGCGGCGCGGAACGGAATTGACGTCACTGCGCTTGTGCTGCGCGCGCCGTCTTGGGCCGCACTGAAGCCCAGCGAAGTCTTCTCACCGCCGCGCGAGCC
>JAEMTR010000206.1 GCA_016462245.1 Solirubrobacteraceae bacterium | reverse complement strand
GGCGTCAAGATCGCCGGCTTCGCAGCCGAAGCCGCGCGCAACCGCGACCGCTTGCGCCGCGCCTTCGATCAGGCCGCCGTCGGCGCGCTCAGCGGCGCGGTCGGAACCTATTCGGCGACCGACCCTGATTTCGAAGCCCGCGTGCTGGCGCGGCTCGGGCTGAAGGCCGAAACAATCTCAACTCAGGTCGTCGCTCGCGACCGTCTCGCCGAGCTGCTGCAAGCAATCGCCCTGGCCGGCGCCGGCCTCGAGCGGCTCGCAACCGAGATCCGCCACCTCCAGCGCACAGAGGTGCGCGAGGTACAGGAGCCGTTCCGCTCCGGTGCGCAAAAAGGCTCCAGCGCGATGCCGCACAAGCGCAACCCAATTACCAGCGAGCGGATCACCGGCCTCGCCCGCGTGCTGCGCGGCAATGCTCAGGCTGCGACAGAGAACGTTGCGCTTTGGCACGAGCGTGACATCAGCCACTCCGGCGCCGAACGGATCATCGTCCCCGACTCAACGATCCTGCTCGACTACATGCAGCATCTCGCAATTCGCCTCGTCGAGGGGCTCGTCGTTGACCCCGAGCGGATGCTCGCCAACCTTGAGATGACCTGCGGCGCACTCTTCTCGCAGCGCGTTCTGCTTGCGCTAGTCGCCAGCGGAATGAGCCGCGACGACGCCTACCGCATCGTTCAAGAGGATGCCCAGCGCGCCTGGGACGAGCAGACGCCGCTGCGCGGGCTGCTCGAAGCGCGCGACCTCGAGATCGATCTTGACGAGGTCTTCGACTCGTCGGCCTACACCGCGCACGCCGCAGCAATCGTCGCGCGGCTGGACGACGTCGTCGGTTGATCTCGCGGCCTTCATAAGAGCCCGCAAATAGCGCATTTCGCTGGGCTATTCCGCCTCTCCGCCTAATAGCATCGAGGCCATGTCAGAGCTCCTAAATCTACCTCTGCTTTCGAGCGGGAAGGTACGCGAAGTTTATGAACTCGGCGACGATCTGTTGATGGTCGCTTCGGACAGGATTTCGACCTACGACGTGATTCACCCAACGCCGATTCCAGGCAAGGGGGCCGTCTTGACCGGCGTCTCCGACTTCTGGTTTGAGCGCACTTCGGGGATCGTTGCGAACCATCTGATCTCGGTCACAGACGGCGTTCCAGACGAGGTTCGAGGCCGCGCGATGGTTGTCAAGCGGCTCGAGATGTTGCCAATCGAATGCGTCGTGCGCGGCTACATCACCGGTTCAGGCTGGAGCGATTATCAGAAGACCGGCAGCGTCTCGGGAATCGAACTTGCCGCTGGGCTTGAGGAGTCGCAGCAGCTTCCCGAGCCGCTCTTCACTCCTTCAACGAAGGCCGAGGTCGGCCACGACGAGGCGATCAACTTTGAGCAGGCTGCCGAGCTTGTCGGCGATCGCGAGCTGACCGAACGGGTCCGCGACACGGCGATCGAGCTTTACCGCTTCGCCGCCGATTACGCCCGCAGCCGCGGCGTAATCCTCGCCGACACAAAGTTTGAGTTCGGCCTTGACTCTGACGGCAACTTGACTGTCGGCGACGAGGTGCTGACGCCCGACTCATCGCGCTACTGGCCGCTCGAGGGGTATCAGGTCGGTCGCGGCCAGCCGAGCTTCGACAAGCAGTTCGTTCGCGACTGGGCCACCGCCAGCGGCTGGGACAAAAGCGAACCGGCGCCGGCGCTGCCCGAGGATGTTGTCGCAGGAACGACGGCCCGTTACGCCGAGGCTTACGAACTGATCACCGGTGAGCCGCTCTCGGCTTGGCTGGAACGAACCGGAGCAAGCATCTAATGCGGGCGCGAGTGCTCGTCAGGCCAAAGCAGGGGATCCTTGACCCTCAGGGCGTCGCCGTTGAGCGCGCGCTTCCGGCGCTCGGCTTCAAAGGCGTCAGCGAGGTGCGGATCGGCCGCCTCGTCGAACTGGAGATTGAAAATCCAGCCGAGCTTGAAGCGATCTCCTCGCAGCTGCTGGCAAATCCGCTGATCGAAGATTTTGAGATCGAACTGCTCGAAGACGCTCCCGCCGCGTGAAGACAGGGATTCTTCGCTTCCCCGGGAGCTGCGACGAGGTTGACGCGCAGCTCGCGGCGCAGCTTGTCGGCGAGACGGTGCTGCTCTGGCACGGCGACCGCGACCTCCAAGACGTAGACGCCGTAATCGTCCCCGGCGGCTTCTCCTACGGCGACTATCTTCGCGCCGGCGCGATCGCGCGCTTCTCGCCGGTGATGGAATCGGTAATCGAGTTCGCCGGCGACGGCGGCCTCGTGCTGGGGATTTGTAATGGCTTCCAAGTGCTCTGCGAGGCCGGGCTGCTGCCGGGCGCGCTGCTGCCAAACGCCAACCGCCGCTTCACCTTCCGCCAAGTCGAACTAGAGGTAGTTGAAGGCGACACAAAGTTCACGTCGGCTTGCCCTCCCGGCGAGCTGCTCAGCATTCCCGCCAAGCACGGCTCGGGCCGCTACTACGCCGACGAGG
>JAEMTR010000205.1 GCA_016462245.1 Solirubrobacteraceae bacterium | reverse complement strand
CCCAGATCGTTGATGACGGTGAGTGGTTTGACATGAAGCCGCAATTCGCGAAGACGATCATCACCTGCTTCGCGCGCTTCGGCGGTCGCCCGGTTGGAATCGTCGCCAACCAGCCGCGCCATCTCGGCGGCATCCTCGACAACGACTCGGCCGACAAAGCCGCCCGTTTCATCAACCTTTGCAACGCCTTTGGTATTCCGCTGCTCTTCCTGATGGACGTGCCGGGCTTCATGGTCGGCACCAAGGTTGAGGCCGATGGGATCATCCGCCACGGCGCGAAGATGCTTTACGCCGTCTCCAACGCAACGGTGCCGAAGATCACGGTGATCATCCGCAAGGCTTACGGCGCCGGCTACTTCGTGATGAACGGCAGCGCCTTTGAGCCTGACGTGATCGTCGCCTGGCCGAGCGCTGAGATCAGCGTGATGGGGGCCGAGGGCGCAGTTGAGATCGTGATGCGCCGCCAGGTCGAGGAGGCCGACGACCCTGAAGCGAAGAAGAAGGAGCTGATCGCCGGCTACCAGAGCCTGATCGACGTTTACATCGCCGCCAAGAGCGGCATGATTGATGACGTGATCGATCCGCGCCAAACTCGAGAGGTTGTTTGCCGCGGCTTTGAGATGGCTTCAACGAAGCAGGTTGAGCGCCCCTGGAAGCGCCAAGGCGTGGTACCGGTCTAGCTGATGGCTGCTTCTGAGCTTCCAGTCGTAGGCCATTGGATCGGCGGCAAGCCCGATTCCGGAACCGCCGGCCGCTTCGGTGACGTCTTCGACCCAGCGACCGGGGCCGTCCAGCGCCAGGTGGCGCTCGCCAACGAGGCCGACGTGGACCGCGCTGTACTCGCAGCCCGCGCCGCCTTCCCGGCTTGGGGTGGGGCATCGCTGGCGAAGCGCCACGCTGTGATGTTCGCCTTCCGGGAGCTGCTCTTCGCGCGCGCCGACGAGCTGGCAGCGATCGTCACCTCTGAGCACGGCAAGACGCTTGATGACGCACGCGGCGAAGTGCAGCGCGGCCTTGAAGTGGTCGAGTTCGCTTGCGGCATCGCCCACCTGATGAAGGGTGAGGCCAGCGAGCAGATTTCCACCCGCGTTGATTCGGCCAGCTACCGCCAGCCGCTCGGCGTTGTTGCTGGCATCACGCCGTTCAACTTCCCGGCGATGGTGCCGATGTGGATGTTCCCGATCGCGCTGGCCTGCGGCAACTCGTTCATCCTCAAGCCGAGCGACCGCGACCCGTCGGCCTCGCTGCTGCTGGCAGAGCTGCTGGCCGAAGCCGGGCTTCCCGAAGGCGTCTTCAGCGTCGTTCAAGGCGACAAGGACGCCGTAAACGCGCTGTTGGTTCACCCGGAGATCGACGCGATCTCGTTCGTCGGCTCAACGCCGATCGCCCGCCACATTTATGAAACCGGAACGGCTCACGGCAAGCGTGTGCAGGCTCTGGGCGGCGCCAAGAACCACGCGCTGGTGCTGCCTGACGCCAACATCGAGGTCGCCGCTGACGCGATCGCTTCCGCAGCCTTCGGCAGCGCCGGCCAGCGCTGCATGGCGATCTCGGCCGCCGTTAGCGTTGGCGAGGAGACTGCGGCGGCGCTGAGCGCGGCGATCGCTGAGCGCGCCCGCGCGCTGAAGGTTGGCCCCGGCAGCGCCGACGGCACAGAGATGGGGCCGGTAATCACTTCGCAAGCTCGCGATCGCGTTGCCTCATACGTTGAGGCCGCAGCCGGTGAAGGCGCCGAAGTCGTCGTCGACGGCCGCGAGCTGAGCGTTGATGGCGAGGGCTTCTTCATCGGGCCGAGCGTGATCGATTCGGTAACGACCGAGATGAGCGTCTACCGCGACGAGGTCTTCGGACCGCTGCTGGTGATGCTGAAGGCCGACTCGTTCGACGCTGGCCTCGACCTGATCAACGCCAATCCTTACGGCAACGGCGCCGCAATCTTCACGGCAGACGGCGGCGCAGCGCGCGAGTTCCGCAGCCGCGTGCAGGCCGGAATGGTCGGCGTCAACGTGCCGATCCCGGTGCCGATGGCTTACTTCTCGTTCGGTGGCTGGAAGGACTCGCTCTTCGGCGACCTTCACGTTCACGGCCGCGAAGGGGTGCTCTTCTACACCCGCGGCAAGGTCGTCACCGAGCGCTGGCCGCAGCGGGCGCAAGGCGTCGATTACGGCTTCCCAACGCAGTCTTAGGGGCCTGATGTCGAAAGAAGATCCAGTCGTAATTACCTGCGCGATCTCCGGCGCGATCGCTAACCGCGATCAGTGCCCGGCGATTCCCTACACACCTGCGGAGTACGGCGCAGAGGCGAAGCGGATCGTTGACGAAGGCGGCGTGATGATTCACATCCACGCGCGTAATCCGGAAGGCATTCCTTCCTACGAGATCGAGGATTTCGCCGCGATCACGGAGGCGATTCGCTCCAACGTCGACGACGTGATCATCAACTACTCGACCGGCACGGTCGGCGTCCCACTTGAGAAGCGCGTAGC
>JAEMTR010000204.1 GCA_016462245.1 Solirubrobacteraceae bacterium | reverse complement strand
TGTTGATTTCCACTGAGAACTGACCCGGGAAGCCAAGGTTTTTCCATCGAGATTTGACCCATGTTGCAACCTCTTTCCTGCGACCAGAGCGGGAGAGAACGGAGTGATCAGCATGGAGTTATTGAGCGTTATTCGACGCTGGCGGCAACGTGAGCATTTCTCGATCCGGGAGATATCGCGGCGCACCGGCCTGTCGAGGAACACGGTCCGCAAGTATCTGCGCGCCGACAGCGTTGAACCCCGTTTCAACGTCCCTGACCGCGCAAGTAAGCTTGATCCTTACGCCGACAAGCTGTCGCACATACTGCGACAGGAGACGGGCAAGTCCCGCAAGCAGAAGCGGACGATCCGGCAGTTGCATGCCGATCTGGTCGCCCTCGGCTATGAGGGCTCCTACAATCGCGTGGCGGCGTTCGCCCGTGAGTGGAAGGCCGCCCGGCAGCGAGAGCAACAGACCTGCGGGCGCGGCGCCTTCGTTCCTCTGGCGTTCCGGCCGGGCGAGGCGTTTCAGTTCGACTGGTCGGAGGACTGGGCGATCATCGGCGGCGAGCGGACCAAACTGCAGGTAGCCCACTTCAAGCTCTCCTACAGCCGCGTCTTCATGCTGCGAGCCTATCTGCAGCAAACCCATGAGATGCTGTTCGACGCCCACAACCACGCCTTCCGGGTCCTGGGCGGCGTCCCGCAGCGCGGCATCTACGACAACATGCGCACCGCGGTCGACAAGATCGGTCGCGGCAAGCAGCGGCAGGTCAATGTCCGCTTCTCGGCGATGGTCAGCCACTTCGTGTTCGAGGCGCAGTTCTGCAATCCCGCGTCGGGCTGGGAGAAGGGCCAGATCGAGAAGAATGTGCAGGACGCCCGCCATCGGCTCTGGCAGCCCATGCCGAACGTCCCCTCGCTGGTGGCGCTCAACGACTGGCTGGAAGGGCGATGCCGGGAACTCTGGACGCAGATCCCGCATGGCGTGCGGCCCGGCACGATCGCTGACGCGTGGACCGAAGAGGCCCCACTCCTGATGGAGATGACCCGTCCCTTCGACGGCTTCGTCGAACACGCCAAACGCGTCTCGCCAACCTGCCTGGTCCATCTGGAGCGCAACCGATACAGCGTGCCTGCGTCCTTCGCCAACAGGCCGGTCAGCCTGCGGGTGTATCCAGAGCGCATCGTCGTCGCCGCCGAGGGGCAGATCATCTGCGAGCATCAGCGCGTCTTCGCCCGTTCCCATAATCGTGAGAGCGCGACCATCTACGACTGGCGGCACTATCTCGCCGTCCTGCAGCGCAAGCCAGGCGCCTTGCGCAACGGCGCGCCCTTCGCCGAACTGCCGCCCGCCTTCAGGGCTCTGCAACAGCGGCTGCTCAAGACGCCCGGCGGCGACCGCGAGATGGTCGATATCCTGGCCCTGGTTCTGCAGCATGACGAACAGGCCGTGCTCGCCGCCGTCGAACTGGCCATCGAGGCGGGCGCGCCTACCAAGACCCATATCCTGAACCTGCTGCACCGCCTCGTCGACGGCAACCCGCTTGAGCCCCCTGCCGTGACAGCGCCAAAGGCTTTGACGCTGACAAGCGAGCCACAAGCCGACGTCGAGCGCTACGACGCCCTGCGTCAGATCGGGGAGGCGCGCCATGCGTCATAATCCGGCCAGCGGCGCCATCATCATCATGTTGCGCAGCCTCAAGATGCACGGCATGGCCCAGGCAGTCGCCGAGCTGACCGAACAAGGCTCTCCAGCCTTCGAGGCGGCGCTGCCGATCCTGTCGCAACTTCTGAAGGCGGAGACGGCAGACAGAGAGGTCCGGTCAACGGCCTACCAGATCAAGGCGGCGCGCTTCCCAACCTACCGCGACCTCACTGGCTTCGACTTCGCCAGCAGCGAGGTCAACGAGGCGCTCGTGCGCCAGCTTCATCGCTGCGAGTTCCTCGAAGAGGCTCACAACGTCGTCCTGGTCGGAGGGCCCGGAACGGGCAAGACCCATATCGCCACCGCGCTTGGCGTGCAGGCCATCGAGCATCATCGCAAACGCGTCCGGTTCTTCTCCACCATCGAGCTCGTCAACGCTCTCGAACAGGAGAAGCTACAGGGCAAGGCCGGGCAGATCGCAGCGCGGCTCTGCCACTCCGATCTCGTCATCCTGGATGAGCTCGGATACTTGCCGTTCAGCGCCTCCGGCGGCGCCTTGCTCTTCCACTTGCTGAGCAAGCTCTACGAGCGAACCAGCGTCATCATCACAACCAATCTCAGCTTCGGCGAATGGGGGACCGTCTTCGGCGACGCAAAGATGACCACCGCTCTCCTCGATCGGCTCACCCACCGATGCCACATCGTCGAGACCGGAAACGACAGCTTCCGCTTCAAGACCAGCTCGGCAAAACCCCAAAACCCGCAAAGGAAAAAGCGCGAAACTTGACGAAAACCTGACCCAGAACCATCATCAGAACGGGTCACTTCTCGGTGGAAAGCCCGGGTCAGTTCTCATTGGAAATCAACA
>JAEMTR010000203.1 GCA_016462245.1 Solirubrobacteraceae bacterium | reverse complement strand
CGATCTTCTTTTTGATCATTTGGATCTGGATTCTGATCTTCATCCTCACCGACCTTTTCCGTGATCATGAGCTTTCGGGCTGGGCAAAGGCGATCTGGCTGCTGTTCCTCGTCTTCTTGACCCCTATCACGGCGCTCGTCTACCTGATCGCCCGTGGCGGCGGCATGCGTGACCGCGCAATCGCAGCCCAGGCCGAGGCGCAGCAGCAGATGGACGATTACGTCCGCCAGACGGTCTCCAGCGGCTCAACTGCCGACGAGCTCGCAAAGCTCGCCGAACTGCACAAGGCGGGGTCGCTAAGCGACGCCGACTACGAAGCAGCGAAGGCGAAGGTTCTCTCCTAGCCAGCGAGAGCAAAACCTCTGCACGGCGAGGGCCGGCGATTGTGCCGGCCCTCGCTGCGTGGGGAGCTAATTCCTTGTGCCCCTCGTCCCCGGGGTGTAGGTTTTCGTCATGGCCGAACAACCAGATAAAGCACACCAGGCAGCCGCGGAGCGGTTGAACTCGCAGCGGGCGTTCTGGCGAGCTCTCGGTGGCTTCGTTCTAATTTGGATCGTCTGCACGATTATCTGGGCAATTACCGGCGGCGGGATGTTCTGGCCGATCTGGGTGATCTTCGGAACCGGCATCGCGACGCTCTTTATGGCTTGGAACGCTTTCGGCCCGCGCGACACGGGCCCAAGCCAGGCGCAGGTAGACGAAGAAGCAAAGAAGTTCGACAACTAGTCAGTTTCGGGGCGGTGCGTCTGCCGCGGTCGTGATCATTGTGCGATCGCTTCTCGCTTCGACAGTCAGCGGCTAAACCACTACGCGGTCGCCCGTACCGAGCAGTTCAGCGATGGCGTGATCGCAATCGCGATCACCGTGATCGTGCTGGGGATCGTCGTCCCGCTGGCCGGCAGTGACGGCCTGCTCTCAAAACTCTTGGAGCTCTGGCCCTCATACCTGGCCTACGTGATCAGCTTCCTGACGATCGGCGGCTTCTGGTTTAACCACCACACAATCTTCTTCTGCCTGCGGGCGATCAACCCGAGCGTGATGCGCGTAAACCTGCTGCTGCTGATGGCGATCGCCTTCCTGCCGTTCCCGACCGCCGTGATGGCGCAGGACTTGGCGCAGCCTGGCAGCGGCGCCGAGGTGGCGGTTGTCTTCTACGGCCTCTCGCTGCTCCTCTGTCGGCTTCTGCTGACCTGGCTTTGGAAGGTCTGCACAACCGGTCACCTGATCCGGCCTGAGGTTGATCGCGACGACCTAACGCTCCTAACGCGCCGCCTCAACCCGGGCTTTCTGCTCTACGTCGGCGCGATCGTAATCGGCGTCTTCCTTCCAGACGTCGGGCCTTGGCTCTACTTGGGAATAGCGATCTACACCGTTGTCACAACGCGCAGCGTCGACTTCGACGAGCCTGGCGATGAGCTGCTCTCGCCTAGCTAGAGCTGGCCGCCGAGTGGCGCCCCGGGGCTGTAGATTTCCCTCATGACCGCAGGCAGCGATTTCCGCGCAGCAGTTGAAGCAAATGATCTCGAGGCGATGAGCGCCTGCCTCGCTGAGGACGTTCAGTTCTTCAGCCCGGTCGCCTTTAAGCCTTTCGTCTCGAAGCCCGTCGTTGCGGCGCTGCTTGGCTTTGTCGGGGAGACGTTCGAAGATTTCGTCTATGTCGACGACATCGAGCAGGGCAATAGCCACATGCTGCGCTTCAGCGCCCGCGTCGGCGACAAGGCGATCGATGGTGTCGATCTGATGGAGATGGACGAGGAAGGGCTGATCAACCGTTTCTCAGTGATGATCCGCCCGCTTTCGGCCGCCCACGCGATGGCCGATGCGATGTCGGCTCGCTTTGAGGCTGCGGGCGGCAAACCGGGCGCCTGAGCGCCTGAGCGGTACTGTTTTTTCTTAGAGATGAGCGACGATCAGAGTGAAGAAGCAGGGCTGCGCGTAGCAATTATCGGCTCCGGGCCGTCAGGCTTCTACGCCGCCGGGCAGCTGATCGCTGAGCTCGGTGACGGGGTCGAAGTTGACATGTACGACCGCCTGCCAACTCCGTTCGGCCTCGTGCGCGCAGGCGTTGCTCCCGATCACCCGAAGATCAAGTCGGTCACGCGCGTTTTCGAGAAGGTCGCTGCCAGCCCCAACTTCCGTTTCTTCGGCAACGTTGAGTTCGGCACACACATCGAGCGTCACGAACTCGAAAGTCACTACCACGCCGTGATCTACGCGGTTGGAACGCCGAGCGACCGCAGCGCCGGCCTCGGCGGCGAGGAGCTGGAAGGAAGCTGGGCCGCGAGCGACTTCGTCGGCTGGTACAACGGCCACCCCGACTACGAACACTTGGAGTTCGACCTTTCCTGCGAGCGGGCGGTAGTTGTTGGCAACGGAAACGTGGCGATCGACATCGCGCGGATGCTCGTGCTGCCGCGCGAAGAGATGGCTGCGACCGACATCGCCGATCACGCGCTCGAAGTGCTGGCCGCAAGCAAGGTCAAGGAGGTCGTGATC
>JAEMTR010000202.1 GCA_016462245.1 Solirubrobacteraceae bacterium | reverse complement strand
AACTTCGCGAGCAGTCCAGGCCGCTAGCTGCTCGGCGCAGTCGGCCATCGAGTCGCTCCAGCTGCGCGCAGCATGCTCTTTGCCGTCGTCGCTGACGATCTTTACGAGCCTCACTGGAACGCCCACCGCCTGCGCAGCTGCGGCCACTGCGTAGCCCTCCATGTCGGCCAAATCGGCCAGTTTCGCGAGCCGATCGCGCAGCGCCGGGTCGGCGACGAAGCGGTCACCGGTCGCTAGGCCGGGGCCGTCGCCGAGCTCAATCGGGGCGCCAAAGTGCTCGCCTGTCAGTTCGAAGATCGCTTCGCCGTCGAAGTCGTGCTGAACGGCGCGGCCGATTACGTGAATCCCTTCGAGGCCGTCCTTTAGCGCGCCGGCGGTGCCAAGGTTGATGACCTCCGAGGGGCGCTGGTCGGCGAGCGTCCGCGCCGTCGCGGCGGCGGCGCGCACCTTCCCCGCGCCGGTCACGAGGACCGGCAGGCCGAGCTCGTGCAGATGCTCTCCCTCTTCGCGTAGAGCGACTACGAGTAGCGCGCGGTCGGGAGTGATTTCGCCGAAGAGTTCCATCTCTGGCGAGTCTACATTCGGCCCGATCGCGCCTGCGGCGAGGCTCTAGTAGAAGCGATAGCTGAAGCGCGTGCCGCTGCAGAAGCGCCGTAGCTTGATCCCCATCACCGAACCGTGCGAGCGATTTTCGCTGCTCGGGACGAGCATCACGCTGGCCTTCCAGCCGACAGGGTTGGCGCCGCGGGTAAGCCCTTCTGAGCCGCGCCCACGGCCCATCGCCGGCGGGTATTCATCGCGGTCGTAGCCAGCTCTGGTGGCGAAGTTGGGTAACAAACGGTCACGGCGAGCGTCGGTGCCACGCCGGTCTATAACCAACGTTGCCGGCCAGCCTTCGCTCACGGCGTCGAGGAAGTGGCGGCGAATGTTTGGATACTTCGTCGCGCTGAAGCCGACCTGCTGGACGCCGGAGGGTTTCACGCAGCCGGCCTCAGGATTGGAAGGAGCGGCCGTCCCCGTCGGCTTCGACGCGCCCTTCTTCAGGCAGGGACAGGGGAGCGATTCGCAGTAGACGCCGTCGCCGTCGGCGTCGCGCGTGTTGGCGGCGCGCTGGGCGTCGGCCTGGTTTGAAAAGTCGCTGCAGCGGCCGCTGCTTGCGCCGCGTGCCGGCGCGGTTTCTGCCTCCGTTGTCGAACGCTTCGCCGCAGTCGTCGCCGCCGTGGTCGCGGTCGTCGTGCTCGTATCCGCCGACTCGCTCGCATTGCTCGTCGTCGACTCAGCGCCGGCGCAGGCGGCCAACAGGAGCGCGCTTGCAGCTGCCAAGGCGGCAAGCGAAGGGGCGCTGATGTTGAGTGAGAAGCGCTTCAAGACTGCATCAACTCTGTGCCAATCAGTCTATTGCGGCGTCGGCGGCAGCCTCAGAATTACTTAAGAGATCGGCTCTTGACTGGTGATCAAGTCAAACGCCTACGGGCGGAGAGAAAGGATTCACAGAATGCAGATGTCAGATCCAGTTCAGAAGGTATTGCTCGCCGTAGGCAGTGTGCTCGCGCTGATCCTCAGCATCATCGCGCTGGTCGTGGCGCTCAACGCCGGCGGCGGCGGCGGTAAGCACGATGGCGGCCGGATGTTTGGCGGCCCGCAGCAAGGTCAGATCGGTGGCGGCGGCCAGCGCGGACAGGGCGGCCCCGGCGCAGACGGCCAGCGCGGCCCCGGCGGCGGCCCCGGTCAGCGCCAGGGAATGATTCCACCCGGCGGCGTTGAGGTAACGCCTGACGGCACCGACACGACGACGACTAATTAGAGCAACAGGCGGCGCGCAACTCGCGCAGCGCTGGGGTGCGTCAGCTTACGGCGCGCCCCAGCGGCCGTCGCCGTGATCGCGGGTCGCTTCGTCTTCAACGGCGGGGGAGCCATCAGGGTTGTAGCCGGCGTTAGTCAGCATCCGGCGCAGGTCAACAACCATCTGCACGTCGATGTCCTTTTCACGCGGGCGGTGGAAGACCTCGGTCTCCGGCCCAAGTGTCACTTTGACCTTGCCGTTGTGCTCTTCGGTTACCTCACCAACGTGCTCGAGCAGCGTGATCACGTGGCGCCACTCGATGTTGTGGCTCGTCGGGTGGCGGAAGATCTCCTCGACGGTGTCGCGGTGGCGGCTAGTTAGTTCTGGCTTGCTCATATCCGCGCGAGTCTAATCGGACGCATTGCCCTGCGGCGGCGCGACCGCTAATTGCTGTTGCAGGCGAGGTCGTAGATCGCTGCCGGGATCTGCGAAGGCTTCGGGCACACCTTGCCACGGTTCTGTGGCACCCAGAATTGGCCTTCGGCCTGCCAGACGACGGTTGTCGTGTATTGCTCCATCCCCTCCCCAACATCTACAAAGCCGACCGCCCATCCGTCGGCGCACTTGTATGACGGCCCACCGCCGGTTGCCAGCGACGCGTTCGGGTAGTCGGCGCTGCTGAGGTCGCTGACTGCCTTCTCGATCTCAGCCTTTG
>JAEMTR010000201.1 GCA_016462245.1 Solirubrobacteraceae bacterium | reverse complement strand
CTCCCCCATCAGAGCTTCGAACGGCACTCCGACCAAAGGCAGGTGAGGCGAGGCCGCGATCATCCCGGCCTTCGTGTCGAGAATCCCGGCAACGCCGAAGCCAACCCCGACCACCTCACCAGGCGCTGCCTCGATCGCCTCGTCGATCATCTCAGCGAGCCTGTCGAGCAGCTCGGTCGTGTCGCCCTCATCCGACGAGTGCTGAATCCGGTGCAGCACGCCAAGCGATTCGTCGACAACGCCGACGAGCATCTTCGTGCCCCCGATATCAACGCCAATTGCGCAGTTAGCCGCCACAGTCGCCACCATACCGGCAGTGTCACCCGAGCCTCGAAAGCCGAGCGGGCCGCCTGAACGCGACCCAACCGCTAGCTACAACGTCTACCGCTCGCGGCCGCGCGCGCGGCCGACCGAGCCGCCGGAGCCGCCGGGGAAGGCCCCACGCCAACCTCGCAAATCGCGCCAACCACGCCAACCACGTCAACGAGGCGCCAGGCGCCAACGCAAGAGGTGGACGCTGCGGCGGATCATCAAGACCGTAGTGCTCGCAGTAATCGGCTGGGTTCTGCTGAGCTTCGTGATCTTCCTCTTCAGCGCCCAGTTCCTCCAAGACCAAGTAGATGGCAAAGCGAAAGCGGCGCTCAACCAACCGGGCTCGCCGATCGTCTCACCGACCAACGTGCTGATCCTCGGCTCCGACCTGCGCGCAAAAGGAACGAAAGAACCGGGCGCAGCGACCTCCGGGCCGAGCCGCTCCGACTCGATCCAACTGATGCGCGTTGGCGGCGGCCACGGCTCGAAGCTCTCGATCCCGCGTGACACCGTCGTCGAGATCCCCGGCTATGGCCTGGGCAAGGTCAACGCTGCCTTCGCTTTCGGCGGCGCCGCGCTCTCGATCCGCACGCTGCGCTCGTATCTCGGGATTGAGATCAACCACGTGATCGTCGTCAACTTTGACAAGTTCCCCGACCTGATCGATTCGATGGGCGGCATCGACTTCAGCGGCGGCTGCGTGATCTCAAAGATCAACGGTGGCTTTGCCAACGGCGGCTACACACTGCGGCTGAAAGCCGGCACCAACCACATCGACGGCAAGCAGGCGCTGGCGCTGGCACGGACGCGAAAGAACGAATGCAACGCGTCCGACAACGACCTCACGCGCGTCGTCAACCAGCAGAAGATCATCAATGGAATGCGCTCGCGGCTGCACTCGCCGTTCGGTTTCATCCGCTGGCCCTTTATCGCCTGGAGCGCGCCGCAGACAATCTCGTCAGATATGGGAGCCGGCGGCCTGCTCGGGCTGGCAGCCACGATCGGCGTCTCAGGTAGCGGCTCGCCTGCCGTGCTGAAGCCTGACGGTGCGGTGACGCTGCCCGACGGCGGCGCCGGCCTTACCGTCAGCCCTGCCTACCGCGAGCGGCAGGTGCAGAAGTTCCTAGACGGCTGAGAGGTTTCAGTCTTTGGAGCCGGGCGGCTTCGGCTTCGGCTTCTTCTCGTCGCTCTTGGCCTTCGGCTTCAGATCGCTCTTAGGCGCGTCGCTGGAGGAGGACTCAGACTTGGCCTTGGCCTTGTCGGCCGTCTTCGCGTCGTGCTTGTCGGCGCCCTCTTTGGCCGACGCTTCGAGCTCGCGGTTGCGGCGCTTGGTGCCGTAGTCGGTGTTGTGGAAACCCTTGCCTTTGAAGTGAATAGCGACTGGGTGGAAGACGCGCTCGACCGGAACACCCGTATCGGGGTCGACGGTCAGCGCGTCGTCAGCCATCTTCTGGATGATCTCGAAGGTCGTCCCGTCGGGGCGTCTGTACTCATAAGTTGGCATCGCCGCCGAAGTATAGGAGCGGCTCAGAGCATTGCCGCGCGTCGCCCCCGTAGCATGGGGCGATGGCCGAAGACACAGTGACAATGGACAAGATCGTCGCGCTCTGCAAGCGGCGCGGCTTCATCTTCCCCTCCTCCGAGATTTACGGCGGCCTCGGCTCGACCTACGACTTCGGCCATTACGGCGTGCTGCTTAAGACCAACGTCAAGGGCGAATGGTGGCGTTCGCTGCTGCAGCAGCGTGACGATGTGGTCGCGCTCGACTCGGCAATCCTCCAGCACCCGCGCGTCTGGGAGGCCAGCGGCCACGTCGGTGGCTTCAGCGACCCGATGGTCGACTGCAAGCACTGCGGCCAGCGTTTCCGCGCCGATCACCTCGACCAGCTGGCCTGCCCAAATAAGCCCTCGAAGCAGCCCGGAGAAGGCCCCGACTGTGAGCTAACCGAAGCCCGCGAGTTCAACCTGATGTTCGAGACGACGGTCGGTCCGCTGAAGGATTCCGGCTCGACCGCCTACCTGCGCCCGGAGACGGCGCAGGGGATCTTCATCAACTTCAAGAACGTGCTGCAGTTCTCGCGCAAGAAGCCGCCTTTCGGGATTGCGCAGATCGGCAAGTCGTTCCGCAACGAGATCACGCCCGGCAACTTCATCTTCCGCACGCGCGAGTTCGAGCAGATGGAGATGGAGTTCTTCGT
>JAEMTR010000200.1 GCA_016462245.1 Solirubrobacteraceae bacterium | reverse complement strand
CTACAAACGCGGGCTTTGGACGCGAGCGGTGCGCAGGGGTCCGGCGTGCTCGTTGCGCCAGCGGCGATCATTGACGAGCTGTTCGCAATCGTCTCGGTGGCTTAGCCCTCTAGGCTTAGACCGATGAAGCACAGCGCCGAAGGCTGGTGGATCGAGGAAGCGGGAGCGCCGGCGGCCTGCCCTCCGCTCGACGGCCCGATCGACGCTGACGTCGTGATCGTCGGCGCCGGCTACCTCGGAATGTGGACGGCGTGGAACCTGCTCGCCCGCGACAACGACCTCAAGATCGTGATCCTCGAGTCCGGGCTTGCTGGCCACGGCCCAAGCGGCCGCAATGGAGGCTTCGTCAACGGCTACTGGGAGTACGTGCCGTCGCTGGCCGAGAAGTTCGGCGCCGAGCGCTCAATCCGCCTCGCCGAGCTAGCCGATCAGTCGATCGTTGCGATCGGTGACTTCTGCAAGAGCGAAAAGGTTGACGCTTGGTACCGCGCCGTAGCTCACGTTGAGATCGCAACTTCGCCGAATCAAGACGGCGACTGGCAGGAGGCGATGTGGGGGCTGAACCGACTTGGAATTGACGATGAGGTCGTTGAACTTTCCCCCGACCAAGTAGCCCAGATTTGCTACTCACCAGAGTTTCGCGGCGCCGCCTTCAAGCCGTTCGGCGCGACTGTTCAGCCAGCGCGGCTGGCGTTCGGCTTGCGCGCCGCGCTGCTCGCGCGCGGCGTGAAGCTGTTTGAAGAGAGCCCGGTCACGGAGATCGACCAACACGGCGACAGCGTTACGGTTCGCACCGACCGCGGCCGCGTTCATGCCGATTCGGCCGTGCTTGCCGTCAACTGGCGCACGCTGCGCTGGCCAACCTTCGCCCGCGAGCTGAGCGTCGCTTCAAGTCACATCGTGCTGACCGAACCGGTCCCCGACGTGCTCGAGCAGATCGGCTGGGTTGGCGGCGAAGCGCTGAGCGACTGCCGCCGCATGCTGCACTATTTCCGCACCACCAACGACGGGCGAATCGCCTTTGGCTGGGGGGGAGGAAGGGTCGCCAAGGGCGCTAAGCACGACCCACGAATCGACGTCGATCCAGAGGTGATTGAGCAGACTGCGGCAACGCTGCGCCGCTTCTTCCCGCAGCTTGAAGGACGCGCGATCACACACGCCTGGGGCGGCCCGATCGACGTCGCGCCAAACTCGCTGCCGATCTACCGCAGCAGCGGTTCGGTCCATGCGGGCTGGGGCTTCACCGGTCACGGCGTCGGTCCTTCACACCTTGGCGGCAGGATTCTCAGCGGGCTCGCGCTCGGCATCGAAGACGAAGTAACGAACTGCCCGCTGGTCGAACCGAAGGTCAAGTATTTCCCACCTGAGCCGGCCCGTTCAATCGGCGGCAACCTAATTCGCGCAGCGATGATCCGCAGCGACGATGCCGATCGGCGCGGCGAGAAGCCCGATCCCGTGACGGCAGCAATTACGAAGCTGCCGAAGCTGATCGGGATGAAACTGCCGCGCTGAGCGGCTCGCTGTGCTCAGACGCCTCTTCGCAGCAGCAGTTCTCGTTGCCGCAATCTTCGCCGTGCTCGTTGTCAGCGGCACGGTCAAGTTTGACCGCTCATCGCTGAGCGTCTCGGTTGGCTCGGGATCCTCCAACGGCGCAGGCGATGTCAAGCGGACCGCCAAGGCGACCCGCAGCGTGGCGCTGGGGGCGGTGCCGGCGCCGATCACCGAGGCCTCCGGCTTGGCTGCCAGCAGCGATAACCCAGGCGTCGTTTGGACCCACAACGACAGCGGCGGCGGCGCGAGCCTCTACGCGCTCGGCAGGCGGGCGCAGCTCAAGGCGACTCTGCCGCTCTCCGGCGCACTGAACATCGACTGGGAGGACATTGCCCGCGGGCCCGGGCCCGCCGGTGGTGCGGACTGGCTCTACGCCGCTGACATTGGTGACAACGACGCCGTTCGCAGCTCGATCCGCGTCTACCGCACAGCCGAGCCAAACCTCTCCGGCTTCGCCGACGGCGCCCAGCTTGCGCCCTCGCCAACAACTTCGGTCGAGCTGATCTACCCCGATGGCGCTCGCGACGCCGAGGCGCTGATCGTCGATCCAAAGAGCAATGATCTTTTCCTAATTACGAAGCGCGAATCGCGCTCGCGCGTCTACCGCGCCGCGGCACCTGCCTTCGCTGCTGAGAGGATCACGCTCAGCTTTGTGCGCGAGCTCAGCTACGGCGATGTTGTTGGCGCTGACGCCTGCCCGAACGGTCGCACGGTGCTCGTGAAGCGCTACTTCGCGCTCGACGCCTACAGCGGCCCGTCGGTCGCAGCGGCGCTCGCGGCGACGCCTTCGCCACGCCTGCTCGAGGCTGAGCCGCAAGGCGAAGCGATCGCCGCCAATCCAAAATGCACTGGCTACTACACGCTCAGCGAAGGGGTCGCCCAGCAGCTAATCCGCTACAGCCGCTGACCAAAACTTGAGTACCCGGGGCGGGAGTCGAACCCGCACATCCTTTCGGACAGGGGTTTTTGAGA
>JAEMTR010000199.1 GCA_016462245.1 Solirubrobacteraceae bacterium | reverse complement strand
GAGATGAACCGTCTGATTGAGCTGCAGATGGAGGGCTCGATCGGATGACGCAGGCTGTCGTCGAACCACCATTCCTGGCCGACCGCCGCGCTACGGCGGCGGCCGGGCTGGCCGCGCTTGAGCTGCCGAGCTTCCGTGGCGTTCCCGGCTGGGAGTTCACGCCGATCGAGGGGCTCGAGCTTGATTCATTCACGCCAGCGCCCGCCGGCGACGAGGAGAGCGCTGCGCCGCTGCTGGAGATTGCCGCTGAGGGCGCGATCCGCGCCAGCAGCGAAGATCCCGGCCCGGCCGCGCCGGTCGTGATGCCGCTGGCACTCGCAGCCGAGCGCTACCCGGAGGTCGTTGAGCAGCACCTCGGCAGCATTGTCGCCGATCCTGAGAGCCCATTCATCGCCCGCAACGAGGCGCTCTGGAGCGACGGACTGCTGATCTACGTGCCGAAGGGCGTAGAGGTCAGCGAGCCGATCATCGTCAACACCGTCCATGAAGTCGCAGGCAGTGCGCTGCATTGGCGCCTGCTGGTAGTGCTCGAAGAGGGAGCCAAGGCCGAGATTTGGCACCAGACGCTCTCAGCCGACGCAGAGGCCGAAGGGCTAGTAAACGGCGTCGTCGAGCTCGTTGTCGGCGCGGCCGCCAACCTACGCTTCGTTGATGCTCAGGCCTTGAGCGAAAGTAGCTGGGTCTTCGGTTCGCAGCGCGCTGTGGTTGAGCGCGACGCGTCGCTCGATTGGATCACGCTCGGCTTCGGCTCAGCCAACGGCAAGATCTTCCTTGAGACGAAGCTCGCAGGCCCCGGCGCTGACGCCCGCGTGACCGGCGCCTACGCCACGCGCGGCCGCCAGCACGTTGATTACGACACGCTGCAGGAGCACGCCGCCGCTGACACAACCTCCGACCTTGCCTTCCGCGGCATCCTCGGTGGTCGCTCGCACGCCGTTTGGCGCGGAATGATCCAGGTTGACGAAGGCGCGCAACGGACCGACGCCTTCCAAGAGTCACGCAACCTGCTGGTAAGCCGCAAGGCCCACGCTGACGCGATTCCGGGGCTCGAAATCCTCGCCAACGACGTCCGCTGCACGCACGCCGCCGCGATCGCCCAGGTTGATCCCGAGCAGCTTTTCTACCTGCGCTCGCATGGTCTCGACGAGGCCGACGCGCACAGGCTCGTCGTTGAGGGATTCCTCCACGCACTCGTTGAGCGCTTCGAAGAGGGGCCGGTCCGCGAAGCGATCGCCGCCGCGATCGACGCCCGCTTGCAGCTAACCCTTGCAGCCTGACGCGCCACTGCTCGTCTTCTACGACGAAGATTGCGGCTACTGCCGCTGGTCGGTCGCGCAGCTGCTTCGCCTCGACCGTGATCGGCGGCTGCGGCTAATTGCGATTCAGTCGCCGCTCGGTCAGCGCTTGCTGGCCGATGTTCCGGAAGATCTGCGGCTAGAGAGCGCGCACTTGATCGATGGTGAGGGGAAGCTCTTCTCCGGCGGCGAGGCTGCTGCGCCGATCGCTGCCGCGCTGCCTTCGCTTGCGCGCACGGCGCCACTACTGCGCCGGCTTTCGCGGCCGGTAAATGCGAGCTACAAGCTCGTCGCGGCAAACCGCGAGCAGTTTGGCCGGCTAGTCGGCAGCTCAGCGAGGGAGCGCGCCGATCGAGCGATAGCCGCCCATCAGGCGGAGTTTCGTAGCGAAGCTCAGTAACCGAGCTCGTCGAGCACTGAGCCGCTCTTCTTGGCGGCCTTCTTCTCATCGTCTTTTGTGCGGCGCTCGCGGCGATCCTCATCGGTCACGAAACGGATCGTCGCTCCGACCTTGCCGTCTTGGGCCGCTTTTAGCTGATCGCGGCTGACGCGCTCAGAGCTGTTCTTGCGTTCCTTCTTCTTCTCGTCGCGCTCGCGATCACGCTGCTTGGCGGCGCGGACGCGGCCGAGCCGCTGCGAGGCCTGCTCCTTGTCGAGCGTGACAACCCAAAGGTCTTCAGCCGGCGCCATCGCGACGATCGTCGCTGCCATCGCCTTGTCAATTCGCCCGGCCCCAAGCGAGCCGTTGGCGACGTTGCGGGCGCGAGTGCGGTGGTCGTCGTCGGCGGCGATCAGCGCTGAGATGTCTTGGCGCTCTTTCGTTGCGAGGACCGCGAACGAGGCACGGATCGCCTGCTGCGCGCCAAACAGGTCGATCGTTGCCTTCGACGCTGCGCGCAGCTCCTCAATCGGCAACTGGCCGCGCGTCTTTGGCGGCGGCGGTGGGCGCTTGCCACGCGGCTTGCCTTTGCCCTTTGGCTTCTTCGGCTTCGCTTTCGGCTTCTCGGCCGGGGTTCCAGCGTCAGGCGCGGCAGCTTCGGGCTCGGCGACGGCCTCGGGCGCGGCCGGCTCTTCAGTCGGCGCAGCGGCGGTCTCTGGCTCGACGGCTGCCTGCGGCTCGGTTGTTGGCTCTTCGCTGTTCATTACGACTCTGAGGCTAGCGCGCAGGCAGTGCTGCGAGCGCTTCGCCCAGCTGGTCGGCGCTTTGGAAACTGATCCCCAGCGCGTGCAC
>JAEMTR010000004.1 GCA_016462245.1 Solirubrobacteraceae bacterium | reverse complement strand
AAGGCCGACGGCATCATCGCGATCAAGATTCGCGACGACGATGAGCTGATCGTCGTTCGCGGCGTCGACAAGGACGATGAGGTGCTGATCACCTCGCGCGCCGGGCTGACCGTCCGCTTCGCTGAATCGGACGCCCGCTCGATGGGCCGCAGCACGAGCGGCGTCAAGGGAATGGACGTTGGCGAGAAGGGCGAAGTGATCGCGATGGACATCGCCCGCGACGACATGGACCTGCTCGTGATCACCGACAACGGCTACGGCAAGCGGACCCAGGTGCGCGAATACCGCAAGACGAAGCGTGGCGCCAAGGGCGTCAAGACGATCGCGCTGACCGAAGCCAAGGGCGGCCTCGCCGGCGCGCTCGTCGTAAGAGAGCACCAGGACCTGATCTTCATCTCACGCGAGGGAATGGTTCAGCGGACCGCAGCCAGCGGCATCAACAGGTACGGGCGCAGCGCCCAAGGCGTCAAGACGATGAATGTGCGTGACGGCGACGTTGTCAGCGCCGTTGCGATGGTCGTAGAGGACGCCGAGGGAGACGCTGAGACCGCTGAGGGCGAGAGCGCCGAGCTCGAGGCCACAGAGGCCACAGAGGCCGAAGTCGTCAGCGAAGATGCTGAGCTCGTCGAAGAAGAGCTCGAGCAAGAGGACGAGCAGGATCAGGAAGACACGGACACTGACGCTGACGAAGACGCTGAAGCGGCCGACGAAGAAGACGAGTAGCTCGCCGCAAAAGAAAAGGGCGCCGGATATAAACCCGACGCCCTTCCCAACTGCTGACTGAATTTAAATCGGCCGGTCGTTCTTCACTCGCAACTTATGCGGGCGGCCGGGGGGACCAGCTCCGGCGAATCGGCCAACGGTGTCCCGGATTGGATTCCGCTTAGCGGGTCCAGCCAACCGCGCTAGCGGCCGGTCACCTCCAGGGTCCCGGAAAACATTGGTTTTTCGATTTGGACCACCCCCTTTCTCTGGTATCGCGGAATCTAGCAGGACTCAGGGATGGCGATTACGCCACTTCAGCAGGGAGCCACTGGAGCCAAGCCGGGGGAATCTTCTGCGCGGCGACGGTGATGAAAACGTGCGCCCCAGGGACGCGCGGAGCCTTGCGCGGATGCATGTTGATCTGAGCCGGCAGACGGTCGGCCTTGCGCCGGTTGCAGGGAGCGCAGGAGGCGACGATGTTCTCCCAAGTTGAGAGTCCACCCTTGGAGCGGGGAATCACGTGATCGACCGTCAAGTTGGCGCGCGTGCCGCAGTACTGGCAGGCCCATCCATCGCGCGCGAAGACAGCCCGCCGCGTGATCTTGCGCTTCGAGCTATCGCGCGGAACGTTTGCGTAGACGCGAAGTTTGATCACGATCGGGCGCGCCAGCACGCGTCGCTCAGAGCGCAGCTCGCCGTCGCTTCGCTCGATCATGTCGGCCTTCTCCTTCAGCAGCAAAACGGCGGCGCGGCGGACGGAGCAGACGTTGATCGGTTCATAGGTCGCGTTCAGAACTAGGACGCGGCCAAGATCGCGCAGCGGCCGATCGCGCGCGATCGGCGGCGCGGGCAGGGCGGGGGCTGATGCGGTCAGAGTCTTCATCTCACTCGCCCGCGAGTCTAACTGCGAGCCCGACGGCTAGCGCAATGCCGCTAGCGCGCAGCCGCCAACTATCTTCGCTCTTAAACCGGGTAGCTGCCGAGAACGCGAAGCTGCTGGCAGTGCTCGCCCAGCCCGCCAAGAGCGTCGGCGGCTGGCCCTGCTGCGTCGACTCGTCCATCGATGTCGATCAGGAAGATGTATTGGCCAAGCTCGAGCCGCGCAGGCCTCGATTCAATTCGAGTCAGGTTGATCGACCTGCTGGCGAATTCCGAGAGGCAGTCCAATAGCCACCCCGGCGAGCCGTCGCCAGCGCCAGAAAAGATGATCGCGCTCTTGCCTGCCTGGCCCTCGCTTGGTGGCTCGCTTACCGAGCGCGAGAGCCAGATGAAGCGGGTTGCCAGCAGGTCATGGTCGGCGACCGACTCGGCGAGCACGACTGCGCCGCTGTGCATCGCCGCCGCCGGGCTGGCGAGCGCGGCCGCCGCAAGATCACTACTGAGCACCTGCTCGACTGCCGCTGCCGTTGAGTTGCTGGCTTCAAGCTTCGCCCCGGGCAGCTCACGGCGCAGGAACGAAGCGCATTGGGCTAGCGGCTGCGGGTGCGAATAGACGGTCGTGACTGCGCTTAGCTCTGTGCCCTCGCGGGCGATCAGGCAGGGATTGATCTCGAGCACGTACTCACCGATGATCGACACATCGGGGGCATCGTGGACGAGCGCGTCAATGACCTCGTTGACGCCACCCTCAACAGAGTTCTCAATTGGCGCGATCGCGCGTTCAACCGTTCCCTCCTGAACCGCGCTAACGACATCGTGGACGGTTGTCAGCGCGACGATCTCGGCCTCGCCGTCGAGCCCTGCCAGTTCCAGCGACTGGTGCATCGCTTGCTCGCTGAAAGTTCCCGCTGGGCCGAGATAACCGACGCGCATCAGGCGCTCTCAGCGAGGTCGAGCAATTCGCCGGCGATCGCGCCGTCAACGGCCTGCTGCTCCTCGGGCGAGAGTTCGACGGTGCCCTTGCCGCGCTCAACCTGCCGCACGTAGAAGCGCGTCTGGTCGCGGTGCTGAATCGAAGAGATAACTACGCCTGAGCGGTGCGCATCGAGCAAGGCGATTGAGACCGACTGATGGCCAGAGAGCTCGTTATAGGCGTCGTATCGAACGACTGCCCGATGGTTAATCGCACCGTCGAGTCGCGTCTCCGCGGCGCTCACGCGGCCTTCGAGGCCGGTCGCAATGTCAATCAAATGATCGTGGAGTGCGACGAACTGACGTTCAAGCTCGGCGGCGTGGGCCGTGATGTCGCGCTCGCTCTCGCCGATCACAAGCTTCTGATCGCGTCGTAAGCTGCGCAGCCTGCTCAGCGCGACGACCACGGCGACCAAGGCAACCACTGCGATTGCGGCAGCGATTACAGCGATTAGTCCCGCGTTGCTGTTAAGAGAATTCACGCTGCGCAGAGGATAGACCCGCGAGGGGCTATCAACCGCCGGCGAAGAGAACCGTGTAGGTCGCTTCGTTGTTGTCGGTGCCGGTCTCGCCCGGAACGGGGTCGACCTTCACCGTCAGCGTGGCGGCAGTTCCGCTGGCAGGCGCGGAAGGCAACGCAATCGCGACATCGGTTTCGGAACCGGCGGCGGTCAGATTGACGACCTTCTTCGCCGTTATAGGCTTGGCTCCTGGAGCGGTGAGAGTGACCGTGACGGTTACGTTCTTCTCGTCGCTTTCACCACCGTTGAGCAGTTTGACGGTGACAGCGACCGGCGGCGTAGCGGTGACCTTGTTGGCCGCCGGGGAAGGCTGAAGTTCGGTGCCGGCGATCGACGTGCTGGTGATCGCGTGGCCGTGGAGGCCTGGGGCGACCGCGCCATCGGTCGTTCCAGCACCAGCTTGACCGCCGATCGCTGCCGCGACCGTGCTCGGTGCCAGCCAGGTGTAGCCAGGGAGCGACTGGCTCGGCTCGATCGTCTGGCCGGTGATGCCAGCGCTGTCGAGCGCCTGCTTGATCAGCGGTGCGGTGCGCTGCGAGTAGACGACGTCTGAAGCGAGAAATGCCTGCATCTGTCCGGCGATCTCATTCGTCGCTGTTTCGGCCGCCTGGCCGGTTCCTTGTGCTTTTGGCAGTAGCTCGGCAATCTTTGTAAGCGCTCCGGAGCGAAGGTCGAGCGTCAGCATCAAGTTCTGCTGCGCGTCACGCATCTCGCCCGGAATGTCAAGTTCGTTAGCGCGCTTGCCGTCTTCCTCGGCGGCGAGGCGGATCTGGTTGATCTGAACCTGCAGGTCGCCAGCTGCGGCTCCTGCCGTGCCGCCGCTGAGCAGCTTGAAGAATGGCGCCATTACTTGGTTGTTGGAGTCGGCGACAATCGCCGAAACGTTGCGGTTGTAATCCTTTAGCGCGCTTTCGCTGGCGCTGTCGAGGCAGCCCTTGACGCCAAAGATGATGATCAGCAAGAGGATTACGCCGACGCCGATTGCGATCGCTTGGCGTGTGCGCAGCGTCTGACGGTCGCCTGGGGGGGTCTCGTCTGCGGGCGTGGCAGGACGGCGCGGCTCGGCCGGGCGCCGCGGGGCGGAACTAACTCGAGTTGGCTCGTCGTCGAAGAAAGACACAGTTAAGGACACGGCGTTGGTAGACCGCGAGTGCGAAGTATGACTACGAAAGCTGAAAATCGGTCGCAGTGCAAGTTTGCTCGCAAATTCACCGCTTCGGTACTGCGGCAGGCAGCGCGCCAATCACGCAGAATGTAGGAGCTAGTGAATACCGTCGACACAACGATCGTTCAGTATGACCCGCCGTCTGAGGGCGAGGTTACGGCGACCGTTGTGCTTGAGCGCTACCGATTGATGCGCCGTCTCGGCGCCGGCGCTTTCGGCGTCGTTTGGCTGGCATTAGACGAGCGGCTCGATCGCGTCGTCGCCGTCAAACGAATAGAGGCTCACGATCCGGCGATGGCGGCCCGTGCCGAGCGCGAGGCGATCGCAGCTGCGCGACTCAACCACCCTGGGATTGTTGCCCTCCACGAAGCTGGCCGCGACGCCGAAGCGGTCTACCTAGTCTCCGAACTGGTCCGCGGCAAGACTCTGCGCGAGAGGCTCGTAGCCGGCGAACTGTCCGACCGCGACGTCGCGCGGATCGGCGTCGCTCTCTGCGACGCGCTCAATCACGCCCATGCGCGCGGAGTTATCCACCGTGACATCAAACCGGCCAACGTGATCATTCCCGACCGCCCCGATGGCGAGGCTGGGATTGTCAAACTGACCGACTTTGGGATCGCATTGATTGCCGGCGATGATGCGCTGACGCACACCGGCGATGTCGTTGGCACGCTCGCCTACATGGCCCCCGAGCAGGCGGACGGGCGCCCGGTCAGCGGCCAGAGCGACCTCTATTCGCTGGCGCTCGTCCTCTATGAAGCTTTCAGCGGCGTCAACCCGATCCGCGCTCCGGGAGCTGCTGCAACGGCGCGGCGGGTTGGTACGAGGCTGCCACCGCTGAACCACCTGCGGCCTGAGCTACCGGAACAGATCTGTGACGCGATCGACTGGGCGGTACAGCCGGAGGAGCTCGACCGCGGCAGCTTGGCGGAGCTTCGCGAAGCTTTGATCGACGGGCTTCCGCAGACCGACACCACGGCCGGAGCGGTCGACATCGTCGCAATCGAGCAGGATCAGCAGCACGATCTGCTCGCCGATCCAGATCAAGAGCACCTTGATCGGTCCTTCTTCATAGCGCAGAGGCTGGTTGCCGCAGTCGCAGCGGCGGCGCTCGTAGTGGCGTCGATGCTGGCACTAGAGCCGATTGCCGCCGCGCCGCGGCTGCCGATGCTTTGGACTGTGATCTGCGCTGTACTGGCGGTCGCGCTGCTGCCACGGGTTGGCGCGCTAATCGTCGCTATCGCGCTCAGCGCCTTCTTCGTCGTTGCTGGCGTGCCGGGCTGGGCTGTGCTGCTGTGGGCGGCACTGGCGCCGACGATTCTGCTGCTGGGGCGCAGCCCGAGCAGCTGGCTGCTGCCATTTCTTGCGCCGCTGCTGGGACTCGCCAGCTTGGCGCTCGCCTTCCCAGCGTTCGCCGGTTTCAGCGCCAGCGCCAAGCATCGCGCTGCGCTTGCCGGTCTTGGCTTCTGGTGGCTGGCGCTGGCTGAACCGATCGCCAACAGCCGGCTGCTCTTCGGTGATCTCGCGCTGCCCGCCGGCTGGGCTGGCTCAGCCGCAGGCGGTGGCGAAGCGGTGATCGCGATTATCACCCACGGCGTTCCACTCGTCGCGCTGATCTGGGCCGCCGCAGCATCGATCCTGCCGTTGATAATGGCGACCCGTCTCGTAGCTGTTCAGCTCGCAACGGCCGTGCTTTGGGCGGCGACCCTGAGCACGGCTAGCGTTCTGCTCGCAGGGGCGCTGCACTGGCCGCTGCAGATGCCGCAGGTTGGCGTCTTGGTAGCTGGAAGCGCGCTCGCTGCACTGGTCGCGCTGGCGGCGGCGACGCTGCGAGAAAAGCGCTGAAAAAGAGGCTCCTGGGCGCGGCGGCAGGTCCAGTCCGTAGCATGGTCGGACGAGTAGCTAAAGCCGTATCATCAGCCTTTACGGCCGCGCGGTAAAGAGCCATCCACTATGAGCGTTCTACGTAATCTCGAGCAGCGACTGAGCGGCCTCGTCGAGGGTACTTTCGGTCGCGTTTTCCGCACCGAAGTCGGCCCAGTTGAGATCTCACGCCGACTGACCCGTGAGATGGATCAGAACGTCAAGGTTTCGCTTTCACGCAGTTACGCCCCAAACGAGTACGTGATCTGGCTCTCGCCCGAGGATCGCGTCCGTTACGAGGGCGTCGAGGATCAGGTCGCCGACGAACTGGCCGGCCATCTGCTCGAGCATGCCCGTTCCGAGCGCTTGACGCTCGTTTCTCGTCCGGTAATCGAATTTGGCGTCGATGAAGCTCTTGGCCTTGGCGAATTCGGGATCGAAACCCGCGTCGTGCGGCTCGATCAGATTCCCGCCGAGGAGCCGCCGCCCGAGGAGCCGCCGCCCGTGGCGCCGCCGGACTCAGCCCAGGTGCGAGAACCGTTGGCGGCGATGCCGTCGCGAGCAATCTTCGAGGCTGAAGGGAGGCGCTTCACGATCTCCCCGGCCGGGGCAGTGATCGGCCGCAGCAGCTCCTGCGACGTGGTGCTGGCAAACCCTGACGTCTCGCGCCAACACGCGCAGATCCTCTGCGATGACGTTCAAGGCTGGATCGTTGAGGACCTCGGTTCGACCAACGGCGTCGTCGTCAACGGCGGCCGCGTCGATGGCTCTTTGCGACTGAGCAATGGTGATCAGATCAAGCTGGGGCCGGTAAGCGGCCACTTTGAGGCGCGCTGATGTTGCAGCCGACGGCAATCGTGCTGCAGGGCGCCTTCCTGCTTGTTCTCTTTCTCTTTGTCGCTTGGGTCGTTCGCAGCACGCTGCGTGATCTGCGCCGCCCAGATGAGCAGCGCGTCGCCGGCCCGCCGCCGGCCGACGCAACTGGAATTCACAGCGCCTTGACGGCCGGCGCCGCGCCTTCCGGCCCCGGCGACCCACGACTGGTGGTCGAGCGCGCGCCCGGCCATACGCCCGGGATGGAGTATGAGATTGCCGGCGGCGCTGTGCTTGGCCGCGGCGAACAGGCAGAGATCCGGCTCGATGATCCCTACGCTTCTTCTGCTCACGCACGGCTCGTGCTGCAGGGAGGCCGCGTCGTGCTCGAGGACCTTGGTTCAACTAACGGCACCTTCCTCAATGAAGAGGCGGTCAATGGTCCTCAGCCGCTTCACCAAGGCGACCGCTTGCGGATCGGTGATAGCGAGTTCCTTTTCGTTGATTCCTGATGCTGCGCGTTGCCGAACATGCCGAACTGACCGACACCGGCCGCCAGCGCCGTGCAAACGAGGACGCCTTCTTGGCCCGCGCGCCGCTATTCGCTGTCGCCGACGGAATGGGAGGGGCGCAGGCCGGTGAAGTTGCATCGTCTACCGCAATCGAGGTTCTCGCTGCCGGCCTCGGTCAAGGCGAGAGCGTTGAGCAGCGGTTAAGCGAAAGCGTCCGTCAGGCCAACTCACAGATCCATGCTCTTTCGGTCGCTGATGATGAGCGTGCCGGAATGGGAACCACCGTCACTGCCGCCTACGTTGGCGAGAACGATGTGACGCTGGTACACGTCGGTGACAGCCGCTGCTACCGCTGGCGTGACGGCGCGCTCGAGCGCCTGACCGATGACCACTCGCTGGTTGAGCAGATGGTTCGGCAAGGTCAGTTGACGGAGCAGCAGGCGCTCGATCATCCGCAGCGCTCGATCATCACGCGCGCGCTGGGGCCGGAGTCGGTCGTTGAGCCCGACGCTCAGACGGTCGGCGCGCGCGACGGCGACCTGCTGCTGCTTTGCAGCGACGGGCTTACGACGATGATCAGCGACGAACAGATAGCCGCGATGCTCGCTCGTGACGAGCCGCTCAAGGCGACCACGCGCGCGCTGATCGCCGCCGCCAACGAGGCCGGTGGGCGCGACAACATCACGGTCGTGCTGATTCGGCTCGAAGCGCTAGGCGACGCAGCCGCAAGCGAGATCGAGGCGACACAGGTTGGCCTCGACGTCGGCCAGCTCCCAGTCGCAAAAGCGACTGCTGGCGAGGCGGCAGTGGCGGCCAGCGTCGAGCGCCGGGTGCCGCGCGATCCGCGCGCGCCTAGCGCTAAGCGCCGGCGCCGCTGGAAGCCGGGAATTGGCACCGTGCTGGCGCTATTCGTCGCTGCTCTGCTGCTTTCGGGGATTTACTTCGCCTCCCAAGCAATCTATTTCGTTGGCGCCGACCGCGAGGGCTTCGTCAGCGTCTACCAAGGAGTTCCATACGAGCTACCTCTAGGGATCAACCTCTATCGCGAGGATTACATCTCCGGGATCAATCTTTCGCAGCTGCCTGCCAGCGAGCGTACGACGATTACCGAGCACAGCCTGCGCTCGCGCAGCGACGCCGATGATCTGGTCCGCCAGCTTGAACTGGGGCAGCTCGGGAGCAGCTCTCCGTGAACGCGCGCAATCGCGAGCTACTGGGCCTAGTGCCAGCCTCACTGCTGATCGTCGCTGGCTTTGGCGCCGTCTTTCTCCAGGAGCGAACGCAGCTCGACAACCTCTCACTGACCTATGGCGCGATCTTCCTTGGACTCTGCTTCGCTGCTCACTTGATCATCCGCGTCCGTTTGCCTGACGCCGATCCGTACCTACTGCCGATCGTTGCCGTGCTTACCAGCATCGGCCTTGTCGTGATCTATCGGCTCAACGAAACGCTGGCGCGAGATCAGGCGCAGTGGTTTGTGATCGGGCTGATCGCCTTCGCGGCGACGATCATCTTGCTGCGCGACTACCGCGTTCTCGAGCGCTACCGCTACCTGATCGCGGCCGCCAGCATTGTGCTGCTACTGCTGCCGCGTATTCCCGGAATCGGTCAGCAAGCCAACGGCGCTTACCTTGGAATCAGCCTCGGGCCGGTCTCGTTTCAGCCGGCCGAGTTCGCCAAAATCGGCATCATCATCTTCCTCGCCAGCTACCTGCGCGATACGCGCGCGCTGCTGGTCTCGCGCAAGCGCTTTGGCATCACACTGCCGAGGCTAAAACACATCGGCCCGCTGCTGCTGGTTTGGGGGCTGGCAATGCTGATGCTGGTCTTCATCCGCGACCTCGGTTCATCGCTGATGTTCTTCGGCGGCTTCTTGGCAATGCTTTACGTCGCGACCGACCGGCTGATCTTCCCGGTCGTCGGCTTTGGCCTGTTTGGGATTGGCGCCTGGTTCTTCGCCAGCACAGTTGGCCACGTCGGCGACCGCGTTAGCGCTTGGCAGCATCCCTTCGATCCAAAGCTCTACGAGCAGATCGGCGGCAGCTACCAGATCGCCCAATCACTCTTCGCGCAGGCCGACGGCGGCGTCTGGGGGCAGGGCTTCGGCCAAGCCCTAGTTAGCGTTGGCGACAGCCCGATCCTGCCGGCCGCGCAGACCGACCTGATCTACGCCGTGATCGTCAACGAGCTAGGGCTGATCGGAGGCATTGCACTGCTTCTGGTTTACGTGCTGCTGATTGAGCGTGGCTTCCGTGTAGCCGTTCTGGCCCGCGACTCGTTCTCGAAGCTGCTGGCGACCGGCCTCACGACGGTCGTTGCACTGCAGGTCTTTGTGATCGTCGGCGGCGTTACAAAGGTGATTCCACTGACCGGCGTGACGCTGCCATTCGTCTCTTATGGCGGCTCGTCAATCGTCGCCAACTTTGTGATCCTCGCGCTGCTACTGCTGATTTCAGACCGCGCACGGCGTGAGGCGCGGCGATGAACAAGCCGATCATCCGCGTCTTCGTGGTGCTGCTGGTGCTGTTCGGACTGCTCGCCTACTTCACAACGCGCTGGACTGTGATTGACCGCGCTGCGCTCCAAGATAACCCGCAGAATAAACGCGAGTTGCTGGCCCAGCAGCGGATCGCCCGTGGCTCGATCGTGGCCGATACGGGAACCGTTCTTGCCCGATCTGTTCGACGCGGCGACGGCACCTACGCGCGCCGCTACCCGGAGAACGGGCTCTTCGCTCAAACCGTTGGCTACTCATTCCTCAACCCCGGCACTGCAGGCCTCGAGCGCTTCTACAACGGCCAGCTGACGGGGCGCACGGCTGGGTTTGAGGGGACGCTGCGCAAGCTCCAAGGCAAGCGCCAGCAAGG
This sequence comes from Solirubrobacteraceae bacterium, assembly GCA_016462245.1. Lineage (GTDB taxonomy): Bacteria > Actinomycetota > Thermoleophilia > Solirubrobacterales > Solirubrobacteraceae > F1-60-MAGs163. Next base: position 22,778 of record JAEMTR010000004.1, on the reverse strand, counting down.
AAATGATCTACAGACCGCGCTCGATCCGCAGGCGCAGCAGATCGCACTTGATCAGTTGGCCGGTAGGGCGGGCGCCGTCGTCGCGCTCGACCCGAGCAGCGGCCGCGTCAAAGTGATGGCTTCGATCCCCAGCTATGACCCGAACGTTCTGCGCAGCGCAAAACAGACGGCGAGGCTGAACTCAGCGCCCGGCGCGCCGCTGCTCAACCGCACAACCGCGGGGCTCTACCCGCCGGGCTCCACCTTTAAAGTCGTGACCGCCGCGGCAGCGATCGACAGTGGCCTCTACGAACCTACATCGACCGTCAACGGCGACAACGGAGTTGAGATCTCGGGCGTTCCGCTCAACAACGATGGCGGTCAGAGCTTCGGTGAGGTCGATCTCACAACAGCTCTTACGCAATCGGTAAACACGGTTTGGGCGCAGGTGGGGGAGCGCGTCGGTAAGCGTCGAATCAGTCGTTACATGGAGCGGTTTGGTTTCGGTAGCCCAGTGCCGGTCGATTTACCTGCCGATGAGCGGCTCGCCAGCGGCCTCTATTGCTCGCCTGATGGAAATCGTGAGCTCGTCAGTCCGACCGATAGCTGCGTCGACATCGGCCGCGCTTCGATCGGGCAAGACAAGCTGCTGGCGACGCCGCTGCAGATGGCGATGGTCGCCAGCGCCGTCGCCAACCGCGGAATCCTGATGCGCCCAGGAATCGCGACGCGGACAATCGATCCCGAAGGGCGCACCGCCTACGAAAACAAGCCGCAGCGCTTTTCACGCGTGATGTCGGCGGCGAGCGCCGAGAAGCTGACGGCAATGATGCAGCGCGTCGTTGAGGAGGGAACCGGCACCGCCGCCGCGCTTTCGGGGATCGAAGTCGCCGGCAAGACAGGCACCGCTGAGATCGACGTGATCAACAACATTGCGCAGCCATGGTTTATCGCCTTTGCCCCCGCATCCGATCCGCAGGTCGCGATCGCCGTCACGATCGAGAAGACGGTCGGCGGCTTTGGCGGCACCGACGCCGCGCCGATCGCCAAAGCTGTGATGGAGTCGCTGCTGCGATGAGCACAGGTGTCGAGCCAGGAACGACGATCGACGATCGCTACCGCGTCGAGTATCTGCTCGGCTCCGGTGGGATGGCCGACGTTTATTGCGCCACCGACCTTCAACTCGATCGCGAAGTGGCAATCAAGTTGCTCTACCGCCGTTTTGCTCAGGACGCTGAGTTTGTCGAGCGTTTTCGACGCGAGGCATCGGCCGCCGCCAGCCTTCAACATCAACACGTCGTCTCGGTCTATGACCGCGGCGAATGGGACGGCACCTATTACATCGCGATGGAGTATCTCCAAGGCCGAACGCTAAAGGCGATCATCAACGAGTACGGCGCGCTCGATTCCGACTGGGCGATCGAGATGACGACGCAGATTCTGCGAGCCGCACGCTTCGCCCACCGGCGCAACGTGATTCACCGCGACTTCAAGCCTCACAACGTGATTGTTGATGACGACGGCTTAGCGACCGTGACCGACTTTGGCATCGCCCGCGCCGGCGCCTCGGACATGACGCAGACCGGCTCGATCATGGGCACCGCCCAGTACCTCTCGCCGGAGCAGGCCCAAGGCCACGCGGTTAGCGAGCAGTCCGATCTCTATTCGATCGGCGTGATCCTCTACGAGATGGTCACCGGCCAGGTGCCGTTCGATGGCGAGAGCGCGGTCACTATTGCGCTCAAGCACGTCAGTGAAATACCAACGCCGCCATGCGAGATTAACGCCGCGATCAGCCCACAGCTTCAGGCCGTGATCATGCGCTCCTTGGCGAAGGATCCGGCGCAGCGCTTCGCGACCGCCGACGAGTTCATCGACGCGCTCGAGCAGGCTCGCGTCGGAACGATGCCTGCCGAAGCGCCCCCGATCGCTACCGCCGCTGGCGTTGGCGAATCGACGGCGATTGGAATGAGCGGCCACACGCTTGCGGCTGGCGCCGGCGCTGGCGCTGCGGCTGCCTCCGGCGGTTACGCCAACCGCGGTAGCGACGAGGATCAAGGGCCAACCCGCCGTTGGTGGCTTTTCGCTGGCGGCGCCGTCGTCGCCGTAGGGCTGCTGATCCTGCTGCTGCTGCTGCTGAAGCCCGACCAAGCAACGGTTCCGAGCGTCGTTGGCAGCGAAGAGTCAACGGCGCAGGCGGTTTTAGTCCGGGCCGGGTTCAAGACCGACAGCGTGGTCAAGAAATCAGACTCGCCGAAAGGGCAGGTCGTCGGCCAGGATCCGCCGGGCGGCGAACAGGCAGACAAAGGTTCGACGATCACGCTGACAGTCTCCGACGGCCCCGCCTCGGTCGCTGTGCCGTCGGTCGCCGGGATGTCGGCTTCGCAGGCGCAGCGGAAACTTCAAAATGCTGGCTTCACAGTTCGAATACGCAAACAGTCATCCGACACCGTGCCTAGTGGTGACAGCATCGAGACGCTGCCACCGGAGGGTACGCCGGTAGACCGAGGCTCAACCGTGACGCTTGTCGTCTCGAGCGGCAAAGAGACGGTTGAAGTGCCGGCCGTCATTGGCCAGAACGTCGACGACGCTAGCGCGACGCTGCGCGGCGCCGGCTTTGGCGTCAGCGTTACGACGGAGGAATCGGCCTCGGCTGAGGGAACGGTCTTGCGCCAAGATCCCGGCGCCGGAACGAAGGCTGCCAAGGGTGCAACGATCGCGATCGTCGTCGCCAAGAAGCAGGCAACGACCAAGGTGCCCAATACCGTTGGCGAAGATGAGGCCTCGGCAATCTCCGACATCCAAAGTGCCGGTTTCACGGTCAGCGTTGACCGGGTCGACGTTTCCGAGGAGAGCCAAGACGGCACGGTCGTCTCGCAGAACCCTTCCGGCGGTTCGGCGCCGAGCGGTTCGACCGTGACGATCGGCGTCGGACGCTATCAACCGCCTCCTGCCGGCGGCGCTCGCTTGCGGGGCAGGCCTCGATGATCGTCGCCGTTATCTCGGGAGGCCGATCCTCGGAACGCGAGGTCTCGCTGATCAGCGGCGCCGCAGTTGCCGATGGGGTTCGCCGAGCTGGCCACGAGCTGCGAGAAATTGAGATCGACGCCGAAGGCCGCTGGTTCTGCGGAGCGAACGAGCTTGAGCTTCGCCCCGGCCACGGCCTGCTTGACGCTGATGTCGCCTTTCCCGTTCTGCACGGCCCGTTCGGTGAGGACGGCACGATTCAAGGTCTGCTTGAGATGCTCGACATCGCCTACGTTGGCAGCGGCGTGCGAGCCTCGGCGGTCTGCATCGACAAGCTGGCGCTGAAACAGCTGTTCGAACATCTTGCGATCGCGCAGGTCAACTTCGTCGCTCTAACGCGCGCTAGTTACGAGACCAACCGGGCTGCCTTCGACGCTCAAATTGAGGCGCTCGGCCTTCCGCTTTTCGTCAAGCCAGCGCGGCTTGGATCGTCGGTCGGGATCGTCCGCGTCGCTGAGGCAGGTGAGCTGAGCGCGGCGCTGGAGCAAGCCTTTCTTTATGACCCGCGCGTGATCGTCGAAGCGGCCTGCAGTGGCATTGAAGTTGAATGCTCAGTCCTCGGCAGCGCCGAGCAGGCGCAGGTCAGCGTGGCCGGCGAGATCGTCGTCCTGCAAAGCGCTTCGCCCGGCGGTTGGTACGACTACGAGGCTAAATACACGCCGGGGGGAATGGAGCTGGTTGTGCCGGCGCGGATCTCCGAAACGGCCGCCGCTCGCGTCCGCGAGCTTGCGCTACGCGCCTTCAGCGAAGCCGATTGCAGTGGCCTCGCGCGGGCCGACTTCTTTGTTGACGGCGAAGAGGTTCTGCTCAACGAGCTGAACACGATGCCTGGCTTCACGACGACCAGCGTCTACGCGCGGCTCTGGCAAGAGAGCGGTATCGAATACCCCGAGCTCTGCGGGCGGCTGCTGGAAATTGCGCTCGCCCGCTACCGCGAGCAGAGCGGCTACCGCTTCTAGCGGTAGAGGAAGACTTCGCTGATCTCGACCATGCTCTGACTGGGCGCAAAGCGCTCGATCCAGATTAGGTACCAACGGAAGGCCTTGCCATCGGTCGTCAGGCGGACTCGCGTTCGGGCCGTCGCACTTGGCACTTGGCCGACCTCAGTCCAAGCCGGATCATCTATCGAGGCCGGTGGTTCGCTGCCGCTGGCGGCGAAGATTCTGCCCGACCAGCTTGGGGTTGGGCTGACGATGTCGATCGCCCTCGCTTTCAGCGACGGACGGGCATCGATCACGAGGCCGAGCCCCGGCTTCGCGAGGTTGCCACCCAGGTAATCCTCGGTTGACCAGATTGTTGACGGGCTGCGGTCAACGGCGAAGGCAGCCTCGTCGTCGTGCTCGGCGCCGTCGCCAGCCGGATCGTATGCCTGGGCTGAACTGGCGCTAAGCGAGACGGCCGTCAAACCGTCGCCAGGGCGGGCGTTTTCGGTGCCGGTCCCCCGCTGCGCCGTGCTCGCTAGGTAGGCGAAGGCGCCGACGACGATCACAGCTCCCAGAGCGATCAGCGCGAGCCAGCGCCAAGGATGCGACATCTTGACGGCGACGCGTTGGCGCGTCTCACGCGGGAGCGATTCGAAGACGGCCGTTGCTTCGCCGGTGATGTGGCCGCTGCGGGCAGTTTCGACGGCCAGCGCCGCTTCGAGGTCGATGATCATTTCATCCGCGTTGCGGTAGCGGACGTCGAGATTCTTCGCCGTCGCTGTGTCTACAACCGTTGCCAGCACGGTTGAGACCTCAGGCCGTAGCTGTTGCACGTCAGGTAGTTCGTCACGAACGTGGCACATCGCCACGGCGACTTGGTTTTCGCCGCGGAAGGGCACGTCGCCGGTCAACATTTCAAAGAGCACGACACCGAGCGAATAAAGGTCGGACTGCGGCGTGACGTCGTGGCCGAGTGCCTGTTCGGGGCTCACGTAATCGGTCGTGCCGAGGACGCGGCCATCGGCCGTCAGCGATTCGTCGTTGAGCTGGCGGGCAATTCCAAAATCGGTCACGCGTGCTGCGCCATCCTCGTCGAGCAGAACGTTCTGTGGTTTCACGTCGCGGTGGACGATCTGGCGCTCGTGCGCAGCCTCAAGCCCTCTAGCGATCTCGATCGTGAAGGCCACAGCTTCGGCGATGTCAAGCCGCTTGAACTCGCGTATCCGTTGCTTCAGCGTCTGCCCGTCGACGTACTCGAGCACGATGTAAGGCGTTTGATCCTGCTCGTCGGCGTCATCGACGCCGACGACGTACGGCGAGGAGAGCTTGGCGATCGATTTCGCTTCGCGGCGGAAGCGTTCGAGCTGCTCACTCTCGCGAGCCACCTCACGGTGCATGATCTTGACTGCCACCCAACGCTCGAGTGTCAGGTCATGGGCGCGGTAGACGGTCGACATGCCGCCACGACCGATCACCTCGTCGATCTCGTAGCGGCCACCGAGGATCGTGCCGACTGGCGAGCTCATAGCGCTTCAGTGGCGAGGCTGGTGAAGGCTTTGCTAATGATCGTTGAGCGGCTCATCGGTGGCGTTCAGTTCCCGCCCACCACGATTCCACCAGGCCCGAGCGTCTGATCGGCGTTGTCGGTAACGGTCCCGACCCGCGCCGCGCCGGGATGGTGGGCGGCGAGGATCGCGACCGCGGCATCGACGTCCGCTTCAGCGACGATCGCGACCAGGCCACAACCCATGTTGAAGACCTCCCACATCTCGTCCTCCGGGACCTTGCCAAGCTCACCGATCAGCGCCAGCACCGGCGGCACCGGTAGCGGAGTTTCGATTGAGTAGCCAACGCGGCCGGGGGCGAGGCGGCGCAGGTTCGTCAGGCCACCGCCGGTGATGTGGGCGAGTCCGCGGACTTCGATTCCGCTCGCCAGCAGCGCCAGCACCGCTTTGACGTAGATCACCGTCGGCGCCAGCAGCGCGTCGGCGATCGTTTCGCCACCGAGCTCTGCCGGCGTCGCATCTAGCCCCGGACCGTCCTCGACCAGCACGCGGCGAGCGAGCGTATAGCCGTTCGAGTGGGCGCCGCTGGAAGGAAGCCCTACCAGCGCGTCGCCGGGGTTGATCGCATCGCCAAGAATGATCTTGTCGGGAACGACGGTGCCGATCGCCGTGCCACAAAGGTCAAAGCCGTGCGGCGAAGGGTGGCCGCGGATCAGCTCCGGCAGCACCGCAACCTCGCCCCCCGGTATTTCGATTCCGGCCTGCTCGGCGCCGACTTTGAGCCCTTCACCAATCCTTGCCAGGGCGGTTGGGTCGGCCTGCTCTACGGCCAAGTAATCGAGCATCGCGATCGGCTCAGCGCCGACGCAGATGATGTCGTTGACGTTCATCGCGATGCAGTCGATCCCGACCGTCTCGAGCCGGTCGGCCTGCTCGGCAAGGACGAGCTTCGAACCGACGCCATCGGTCGACATCGCTAATCCCAATTCGTCGCTGATCTTCAGCACGCTGGCGTAGTGGCCGGAGCGCACAATCGAGCGTGACGGGCGGCCGAGGTCAATCGTGCGCAGCACGTCAACCAGCGCGTCGACGGCGAGGTCAGATTGGTCGGTATCCACGCCGGCAGCGGCGTAGGCATCGCTCATGTTTGCGATCTTCGCAGGCGGCGCAGAGTGATCGCCGCCAGCGCGCTGCGGTAGGCGGCGTATGGCAGCAGCGGACCGACCCGTTCGACCGGCACGAGCCGCGCCGCGAGCAACGTCGAGGCGGCCGCCGCAGCGGCGCCCAAAGCGAGCCGCGAGCCGGCGCCGGGCGGTAGTCCTTGCTGCGCCAGCCGCGCTCCCTTCAGCGCGCTGGCGCCAAGGATCACCGGCAGCGCCACATGCCTTGAGAGCGAACTCGCCGCGGGCCGCGTAAAGCCGCGTGCGCGCATCGCGCTGAGCGTCATCCCGCCGCGCGAGGTGCCTGGCATCAGCGCCGACGCCTGCGCCACTCCCAGCAGCAGGGCGTCGATTAGGCCGGCCTCTTCGCGTGAGCGCGTCTGCGGCCCGAACTGATCGGCCAGCGCCATCGCCGCCGAGCCAACCACCAGCCCAGCCGCGATTGAGGCTGGCGTGCCGAGCCGCTTCTCGATCGGCCCTTCGAGCGTGTAGCCAACGATTGCTGGCGGAATGAACGATCCGGCGATCAGGATCGCGCGCCTGCGGTCAAAGGAACCGGCGGCCTCGCCTACTTCGCTGCGCAGAGCAATCAGCAGGCCAACCGCCGTGCCTGCGTGGAGCGCTACCTCAAAGCTCTTGCGCAGCGCTGGATCAAGCTCCGGGTAGGGCCAACCGAGCAGCCAAGGAACGAGTGTTGTGTGCCCCGAGGAGGAGATTGGCAGCAGCTCAGCCGGGCCGTGCATTAGCCCCAGCGCTAGAGCGTGGCGCAGCGGTAGCGACTGCTCAAGCGGCCGGGGCATCGGCCGAGCCGCCGCGTGAGCGCCACCAGCGGATCAAGAGATAGACGCCGCCGGCGACGATTATTACTGCGACGAGGTAATCGATGTAATGGAGGTATCCCTTCCACTCTTCCCAGTTATCTCCGACCGTCAGGCCGATGTAGGTCAAGCCGGCCATCCAAGGGATGCAGCCGAGAAAGGTGTAGATCGTGAAGCGCCAGAACGGCATCCGCGCGACGCCCGCCGGTAGCGAAATGAAGGTCCGGACAATTGGCAACATGCGCGAGAAGAAGACTGCCCAGCCGCCATATTTTTCGAACCAGCGATCGGCTTGCTCAAGCCGCGCCGGCGTGATGTGGAGCCACTTGCCGTGGCGTTCGATCAGCTCCAGCCGCCCGAAGCGGCCAAAGCCGTAGGCGATCCACGAACCGAGCACATTTGCCGCTACTCCAACGCTGACGACGGCGATAAATGAGTAGGTCCCCTCGTTGACGTTGAAGCCAGCGAAGAGCATCGTCGGCTCGGAGGGAATTGGAATGCACATGCTCTCCAGCGTCATCAAGACGAAGATTCCGGCCAGTCCGAGGTCGCCAACAACGCCGGTCGCCCAGTCAGCCAGTTTGTCGGTGATCGCCGCGAGGACGAGAAGCGTAGAGATCGGCACCGGCCGAGAGGGTAGCGTTGGGGCAACAATGAACGTTCCGCTCTTTGATCCAACGACCGCGATCGAGCCGCTACGCGCGCAGATTGACGCGGCGCTGCTCGAGGTCTCTGCCGCCGGCCAGTTCATCCTCGGCCCCAACGTCGAGGCTTTCGAGCAAGAGTTCGCAGAGCTTGTCGGCGCCGCTGAGGCGATCGGCGTTGCCAACGGAACCGAGGCGATCACGATCGCCTTGCGCGCACTCGGTGTGGGCCCCGGCGATGAGGTGATTGTGCCGTCGTTTAGCTATTACTCCAGCGCCGAAGCTATTCCACCGACCGGCGCCGTTCCCGTCTTCTGCGACATCGATCCGTTGACCTACGTCTCAACCGCCGAGCAGGTCAAAGCGGTGATCACGCCACGCACGAAGGCCGTCGTCGCAGTCCATCTCTTCGGCAACATTGCGCCGGTCGCCGAGATCGAGGCGCTCGGCCTGCCGGTCGTTGAAGATTGCGCGCAATCTGCTGGCTCGGTCGGCCCAGACGGCAGGCCTGGCGCACTGGGCTCAATCGCCTCGCACTCTTTCTACCCGTCGAAGAACCTTGGTGCCTTCGGCGACGGCGGCGCGATCACGACCTCTGACAAGGAGCTCGCCGAGCGCGTACGGATGCTGCGCTTTCATGGCTCGCGCGACCGTGTCAGCTACGAAGAGGTCGGATTTAATTCGAGGCTCGATGAGATTCAGGCCGCCGTCTTGCGCGTAATGCTGCCGCAGCTCTCGCAGTGGGCGGAGCACCGCGCGGCCGCCGGCCAGCGTTACGGCGAACTCGGCCTCGGCGAACTGGTGACGCTGCCGCAGGCGACTGCGGCGGCGACGCCGGCCTGGCACCTCTACGTCGTTGCGACCGACAACCCCGATCAGCTTGCAGAGCAGCTTGGCGCCAGCGGGGTCGGAGCGCGAGGCTATTACCGCAGCCCGATCCACGAACAGCCGTCGATGCGTGCTTGGCGGCCGCAGCAAGGAACGCTGCCCGGAACCGACCAAGCAGCTCGGCGCCACCTTGCTATTCCGATCAGCGCCACGATCAGCGATCAGCAGATTGAGCAGGTTGTTGACGCTACCCGCGCCGCGCTCGGCTAATGCGGGTTTGGGTCGATCTAACAAATTCGCCGCACGTGCTCGTGCTGGCGCCGGTGATTGAGCGGCTGCGAGCGCGCGGCGCCGAGGTCGAGGTGACGGCGCGCGACTTCGCGCAGACGGTTGCGCTCTGTGAACTGCACGGGATCGACGCGACCGTGATCGGCCGTCACCGTGGAGGCAAGCTGGCGGCGAAGGCGCGTGGCCTTGTCGACCGTTCGCTGGCGCTGCGCGGCTGGGCCCGCGGGCGCAACTTCGATCTGGCGATCGGCCACGGCTCAAACGACGTCAACGTTGCGGCGCGGATGCTCGGCGTTCCGGCCGCGACAATGTTCGATTACGAGTGGGCAACCGTCCAGCACAACGTCAATTGCCGCCTCGCTCAGGCCGTCGTCGTGCCTGACGCAATCCCGCCGGAGCGGCTAGACCGTTACGGAGCGCGCGGCAAGCTTCGTCGTTATCCCGGGCTAAAGGAGGAGTACTACCTCGCCGACTTTGAGCCCGACCGCGCCGTGCTCGACCTGCTTGGCCTTGACGGCGAGCAGCCACTAGCCGTCGTTCGCACGCCGCCGTCCGTCTCGCTCTACCACCGCTTTGAGAACAACGCCTTCAGCGAGGTTTTGGTTCGTCTCCGCGAGCAGGGCCAGGTTGTAGTGCTGCCGCGGACTGAGCAGCAGCGTGCTGAACTCGCTGCTGCCGGCGGCTTTGTGATTCCTGAAATCGCGATCGATGGACCATCTCTGGTGGCGCTTGCTGACCTCGTCGTCAGCGCTGGTGGGACGATGAATCGCGAGGCCGTTGCGCTAGGCACGCCGGTGCTGACGAGCTTCGAAGGAAAGATCGGCGCTGTCGACGAGAAGCTGATCGCCGACGGTCGAATGGGGCGGCTTGAGGACCCGGCCGCGGTCCTGCTCACTCGCCGATCGGCCGCCGACGAGGCAACAACGCAGGCCGCGCGCGTGCGTCGTGATCCCGAGCTGCTGGTAGAGCTGCTGCTGAGCGCCCGTTAACGGCCTGCGAGGATCCTTGCGCGGCGCTGAAGGGAGAGCGCATTAGAGCTAGAATGCCGTTCTGATGCGCAGTCGTCTCCGCTCGGCAGTTTTCCCGCTCCATCGCCACTCAGTTGCGCAACTGTTGGTTGACGGAACGCTTGCCGCGCTGGCTTACTTTCTCGCTTTTCGACTCCGTTTTGACCAAGCGGCTGGCCCGCCGCCGCGCTACGAGCGGCTCTTTGAGGAGACGATTCCCTGGGTTGTCGTTCTGACACTCGTGATCTTCCTGCTGCTGCGGACCGAGCAGCGCCAGTGGCGCTACGCAACCCAAGGCGATTATCTCGGCGTGCTCCAGGCCGTCGCGCTACTGACCGTTGCGCTCGCTGGGCTGGTCGCGCTGATTCACCCGGTCAGCTACCAATCGGCCGGCGGCGAGATCAACGTGCTCGTCCCAACCGGCGTGCTCGCACTCTTCTTCCTGCTGATGCTGCTCTTCGTAGGCGGTGTGCGCTTCGTTGCCCGAACCGTCCGTGAACGGCCGATCCGTGGCTTCCGCGCCGACAAGAATGCTCGTCGCGTGCTGATAATCGGCGCTGGCGACGGCGGCCGCCTGACGCTGCGCGAGATCCTGCGCAACCCAACGCTGGCGCTCAACCCGGTCGGCTTCGTTGACGATGACCCGCTCAAAGCTGGCCTTCGCATCGATGGCGTAAAGGTGCTCGGCGGAACCGAGCAGCTGGGGCGAATTCTCGACGAATCCGAGCCCGATGAGATTTTGATCGCAATTCCTTCAGCGCCAGGAACCTTGCGTGGCCGCGTCGTGCGCGAGGGCCGCGACCGCGGCATCCCCGTCCGCACGCTGCCGACAGTCTTCGAACTGCTGCAGGCCGGCTCCGGCCACGTCGTCCGCCAAGTTCGTGAAGTTCAGGTTGAGGACATTCTCGGCCGTGAGCCGGTGCGGATGGAGCTCGACCGCGTGGGCAGTTATCTCTCGAAAGAGATTGTGCTGGTGACCGGAGCCGGTGGCTCAATCGGCGCCGAGCTTTGCCGCCAGATTGCGCGAATTGCGCCGCGACGACTGGTGATCCTTGACCACGCTGAGGACAATCTCTTCGCGATTCAACGCGAACTTGAGGAGGATCGCCACGTCCACCCCTCATCGCTGACGGCGGTGCTGGCCGATTGCAAAGAGGCTGAGCGGATGCGTGAAGTCTTCGAGCAGCACCGCCCAACATTCGTCTTCCACGCCGCTGCCTATAAGCACGTTGGGCTGATGGAGAGCAACCCGGTCGAGGCGATCCGTAACAACGCCGTCGCAACGCGGCTGGTTGCCGAGCTGGCCGGTGAGGTTGAGGTCCACAACTTTGTGCTCGTCTCGACCGACAAGGCGGTCGCTCCGGCGACCGTGATGGGCGCTTCGAAGGCGCTCGCCGAATACGCCGTTGAAGAGATGAGCTCACGCTTTCCAAAGACCAACTACGCCTCTGTTCGCTTTGGCAATGTTCTCGGCTCCTCCGGCTCGGTCGTGCCGATCTTCCGCCGCCAGATCGCCCGCGGCGGGCCAGTGACCGTCACCGACGATCGGATGACGCGCTACTTCATGACGATTCCCGAGGCCGTTCAACTGATCATTCGTTCCGGTTCGCTCGGCAGTGGCGGCGAGATCTTCGTGCTTGAGATGGGTGAACCGGTTTCGATCATCGGCCTCGCGCGCGACATGATCGAGCTTTCAGGGCTCGAACCTGACCGCGACATCGCGATTGAGGTGATTGGCCGCAGGCCGGGTGAGAAGCTCCATGAGGAGCTCTTCAATCCGCATGAGCGCCCGCAGCCAACGCCGGCCGAGAAGATTATTCACGCATCGCGTAAAGCCCGCCAAAGTGGCGAGATTGCTGGCTGGTTTGCAGAGATCGAAGTGTTGACTGCGAGCGGTGATGCGGCCGTGCTAGCGGCCAAAGTCGCAACCTTCACCGACGCCGATAGACCGCAAGACATCGCTGCAGAGGCGTTCGAACAGCAGTCCAGCGACTCCAAGGCATAAGATCAATCGTCGATGACGCTGGTTCACGCTGCTCTCTCGATCTCAAACGAGATCGATCACATCGGTGCGCTCGCCGGCCTTGCCGCCGTTGTTGGCGTTGGCCTGCTCGCGGCGCTCTACGCAGCGCAGGCGCGTGAGGTTAAGCGGCTGCGCGACTGGGCTGGTCGTTCACCCGAACGTGACGCCGAGGCCACCGAACGGATCAGCGAAGAGACAGCGCGGCCAGCGCCAGCTACGGCCGCCGCTACCGCAGGCGCGGCAACCGGCGCGGCAGCCACGGCGGCAGGTCGTCCACGCGCTCCGGTTGGGACTCCTACCGCGAAGCCGGTGACCGGCGCTGTGCCGGGCCCAGCGGCGAAGGGGCCGGGCGCCGCCGTTCCCGGTCAGCCAGTGAAGCCCGCCACCGGGGCTGTTCCTACTGCCGGCGCGAACCCCGTAGCCAAATCTGCAACCGGCGCGATTCCGACTGCCGGCGCGAAACCAGCCGCTGCCGATGCTGCGAAGGCCGCAGAGAAGCCTGCCGTCGCAGATAGCTCAGCTAAGCCCGGTGGCGATGCGCCGCCGCCAGCCGCTACGCCAGCCGCGAAGTCGTCGGCCACTCCAGCGGTGCCGCCGCCGCCGGCTCCTGCCACCGGCGCCGCCGGTCGTCCGGCGCCGCCGCCCGCTCGCCCGCGCCCGCGCACGGTTGCTCCGGCTCGCAACGCAACCGACGAGATTACGATTCCGCCATCGGTTCCGCCGCCGCCGCGCGTCCGCCGCGCCGAGGCTGAAGAGCCGCCCGAAGGCGACAAGCGTTCATTGCTGCTCGTGGTCATCGGTGGACTAGCGATCATCGTGATCGCCTTCGTCTTGATCACTCAGGTTTTCGGCGGCAGTGATTCGACCACTAGCTCGACTCCGGCAACCAACAGTGTCGGACCGCCAACAACGGCCACTTCGACCACTTCTACTGACGGAGCAGTCGACAAAGCGACGACGCAGGTCGCGGTCTTTAACGGCACGACCGGTAGCGGCTTGGCGAGGGCTGCCGCCGACAAGCTTCAGGCGGCAGGCTTCCTGAAGGTTGGCCCGGTTACGACGGCGCCCGATCAGACCGCCCAGACTTCAACCGTCTACTACGACACCGGAGCTAAGGCGGCCGCCGATGAAGTCGCAACGACGCTTGGGCTGAGTAGCGCTGCAGTGACGGCGATCGACGAGAACATCCGCGTCCTCGGCCAGAACGCTGTGGTCGTCGTAGTGCTCGGCGCCGATCAAGCGCAGTGATCTATCTAGCTAGGCACGGACAGACCGCCTACAACGTGGAGGGGCGCTTCCAGGGCTGGGGCGACGTGCCGCTTGACGAGACCGGCCGTCAGCAGGCGCGTCAGCTAGCAGTTGCGGTGGCCGAGCTGGAGCCGCTGGCGCTGGTTTCCAGCAACATTGCGCGGGCGCTCGAGACGGCGACGATCGTCGCCGGGCTGATCGGCCTCGAACCGCAGATCGACTCCCGTTTTGCCGAAACTGAGACCGGCGATTGGACCGACCGCAGCTTTGCTGACGTTGCCGCTGAAGAGCCTGAAGCGTTCACATCGTTCGTTGAGCTGAAGGCCGACTGGGGTTTCCCGGGCGGTGAGAGTTTTGCGACCCAGGCTGCACGCGTGGCGGCGGGGCTGGACGATTGGCGCGCGCGCAGTGAAACTGGAGCGACTGTGATCATCTGCCACGGCAACGTGATCCGCCTTGCGCTACGAGATGCCGGCAGGGATGGATCTGAGCGTCCCGATAACGGGAGCTTGGTGGCGCTTTGACGCGGCTCGCTCAGCTCTTCTTCGCGCTGCTCGTGATTGCTACGGGCGCTGCCTTCTTCCTCGCTCAGAAGCTGAAAACGGCTGATCCGGTGCTGCTCTCGTTTCGGATTTCAGCGAAGGCGATTTCACCAAACGGCGACGGCCGTTTTGATCGCCAGCGAATCACTTTTCGGCTCAAGCGCAACGAGCTGATCGATGTTGCCGTCGTCGACGATCGAGGGGATCGGGTTCGCGAGTTGGTTTCTGGGCTCCGGCTGCCGGCCTATCGCACAATTTCGCCACTCGTCTGGAACGGCAGAGATCGGCAAGGCGCGGTCGTCGCCGACGGGCGTTACAGGATTCGGGTAACGCTGCGGCGCGAAGGTCGGAGCATCGTCGTGCCGCAATCGTTCCTCGTCGACACAACGCCGCCGAAGGTTCGTGTGATTTCGATCGGCCCGGGCACCGGCCCTGGCCCCGAGATGCTGCCGCGCGCCGACGGTCGGCCAGCTGAAGTGACGCTCAATAGCCCAGCCCGTGACGGTCGCCTATTGGTATTTCGCACGGCCCCACTGCCGGTCGAGCAGGTTGCGGAAGTTCCAATCGAACAGCAGTCGGACGAAGCCAGATGGAACGGCCGCGGAGCAAACGGCCGGCCGGTCGCAGCCGGCACTTATCTTGTAGTCGCTCAGCGTCGCGATGCGGCCGGTGTACTGGGCAGCTCAGTGCCGTTGGACGCTCAGGGGTTACCGATCACTGTTTATGGCCAGCGACTGCCAGGCCGTGGTGGCATAACCGTTAGGCCGATAGCCGCCCAGCCGCCGCTGCTGCCAACTTCGGCCGGATCTTCCGCAGTAGTCGCCGTTGACGGCGGTGGGGAGCGATACAGCTGGAGCCTCAGCTCGCTTGGCAAATCGGCGTCGCGCCGCGGCCGTAGCTCGGCTGGGGCGGTCCGCGTCAAACCGCCAGGCAAGAGCTCGCAGCTTTTCCTCTTCACCGCCAAACGGGGAGCGCTGCGCTCATCGGTTCCGCTGGCAGTCGATGACGGCCAGAAAAATCGTGTGCTGGTCGTGCTGGGGCTAATGACTTGGCAGGGCCGCAATCCGGTTGATGATGATGGAGACGGTGAACCGAACCTACTTTCGACGGGCGGGCCGGCGAAACTCGCACGCGTGCTCGGTTCGCGGCTTCCGGCGCGTTTCGCGTTTCAGGAAAAACCGATCATGAGTTGGCTTGACAGCAATCGCTATCGCTACGACCTGACAACCGATTACGGGCTGGCGAGAGGCCGTGGGCCGAAGCTTGAAGGCCACAGTGGCGTGCTTCTGGTCGGCGACACGGTCTGGCTGCCACCAGCCGTAGCTAGCAAACTGCGTAACTTCGTCGCCGATGGTGGAACGCTGGTCGAGGCCGGCACCGATTCGCTGCTGCGGTCGGTCACGCTGACGAAGAAGGCGAATCTTGTTCGGCCGCTGCCTGCGGCGACGGCCGACATCTTTGGCAGCACGCTTGAACCCGCGGCGAAGGGAAATTTCGACGTCACCGCTGGTGATGACGAGATCGATCTGTTCAGGGGAACGAGTGGTCTGTTCAACAACTACGAGGCGATTGAAGTGACGAAGACGGTGCCTGAGGCAAAGCCGCTGGCGTCGGCTGTTACGCCCGAGGGCGCGCTGACTATCGTCGCTTTTCGTGTCGGCAAGGGGACTGTGATTCGTTTTGGCCTGCCTCAGCTTCCTTCACGACTGACAACCGACCCTGACGTTCAGGGACTGATGACACGCTCATGGCAACTGCTCTCGCGCTAACAATCTGCAGCCTGCTGGCTGGCGCGACGCTGGTCGTGCGATCGGCGACGACGCGAGCGCGGCTGATGCTGGCAACGCTCGTGGTCGCCCCGCTGATCCTCGTCATCCATGTTGCCGACGCGGATCAGCTTTCGGCGCTGCGCGAACGACCCGCACTCGCAGTCGCGGCGCTAATTCTTGGCTTCTCAATAGTTGGCGCTTTGACGGTTCTTTTCAGCAAGCGCCCCAGCGCTTTTGTAATCGCGCTGGTCGTCACTCTTCCGTTCAGAATCCCGATTGCTGTTGGCGATTCGACCGCCAACCTTCTGCTCGGCCTCTACCTCGTGGTGGCGGCAGGCGCGCTGGCTTGGCTGCTTCCGCGGCTGCGTAGCGGTGCCAGCGAAGATGGCTCGCCACCAGCGGCTCTGGAGTGGGTAATCGCCGTTGTGCTTGTTCTCTACTCGTTGCAGAGCGCTTACGGACTGGGCCGCGACCCGGCGCTTGAGAACGTTGTCTTTTTCTACGTTCCGTTCGCTCTGCTCTTCGTCCTCGTGGCTCGGTCACGTTGGACTGAGAGGCTCGCCGGCCGGGCGCTCGCGGTGCTCGTCGGACTGGCGCTGCTGCTAAGCGCAATCGGATTTGTTGAGTTCGCGACGAAGCACATCTTCCTCAATCCGAAGGTGATTGCTTCGAATCAATTCTCCGATTACTTCCGCGTCAATTCGGCTTTCTTTGATCCCAACATCTTCGGCCGCTTCCTCGTCGTCGTGATCGTCCTCTTGGTCGCCTGGATCTGCTGGCAGAAGCGCAACAGTCGCGTCGCGCTTGGCGCCCTCGCCGCCGCAATCCTTTTCGGCGGCCTGCTGATTACGCTTTCGCAGTCGAGTTTCGTCGGCCTGCTTGCTGGCTTGGCAGTGATCGCTGCGCTGCGTTGGAGCGTGCGCTGGACAGTCGTAGTCGTCGTCGCCACGTTATTGGTTGGCGGCCTGACCGCCGCGGTCGCTAGCGGCGTTTTGAGCGGCGGCCAGACTGCTGATCGCGCCACGAGCGGCAGGGCGGCGTTGGTGACAGGGGGAGGCGAGCTGTTTGTTCAGCGTCCCTTGCAGGGATGGGGTGCGGGATCGTTCTCACGCCAGTACCGCCTTGAAAACAACGCTTCGGTCGAGCGCGCAGCCTCCGCGTCGCACACAATCCCAATTACGATCGCGGCAGAACAGGGTTTGATCGGCCTAATCGCCTACCTCGCGTTGCTTGCGCTGGCCTTCATTCGCGCTCTGCGTGGTGCTCGGTCGGCTCCTTGGCCGGAGATGCAGATCGGAGTGGCAGCGGCCTTGGTCGCACTCGTTGTTCACACCTTGATTTACGCAGCTTTCCTTGAGGATCCCCTCACCTGGGTGCTGCTCGGCGTTGCGACCGCGCTCGCTGGCGCGCGCTCCGAAGAAGCGGAAAGTGACTGACGGCGATGACATTTTCGCGGCGTGAACTAATTGTCATCGGGCTGGCGCTGACGCTTACGGTCGTCGCCTGGGTGCTGGCAAACAGCTACCCCGGCTACGACACTTACTACCACCTCGTCTGGGGCCGAGAGCTGCTGGCTGGCCAGGTCCCATCGATCGACGCCTATCAAGCTCCTACCTTACATCCGCTCTATCTGGCGGTGGCCGCGGCGCTAGGGGCCCTTGTCGGCGACGACAGCGCGCAGCTAATGGTGCTGCTTGGAGCGCTCTCGCTAACCATTTGCGCTTGGTCGATCTGGCGCATCGGCCGCGTCGTCTTTGGGCCTTGGCCGGGGATCGTCGCGGCGCTCCTAGTCGCCAGCAATCTGACGCTGATGCTCTACGCTGCCCGCGGCTTCGCCGATATGCCTTTCCTGGCGCTGGTATTTGTAGCGGCAGCGCTTGAGGCCGAACGCAAACGACGCGGAGTGTCGGTGCTCTTGCTGTTGGCCACTGCCGGGCTGTTGCGCCCCGAGGCTTGGCTGTTGGCCGGGGTCTACTGGCTCTGGTGCTGCTGGCCGAAAGATCCAACCAGCGGTCGCCGCAGCTTTCATCCTGGACTACTGGCACTGGTTCTGGCAGCACCGCTGCTGTGGTGCCTTTATGACTGGTGGAACATTGGTGAGCCGCTCTATGCATTGACGGCCACTAGCAGCCTCGCCGCCGAGCTTGGCCGCGAACGTGGCATTGCCAAGGTGCCATCGACTTTCGTCGACGCGTTGATCGGAGTTCTTCGCACCCCCCAGCTTCTGCTTGTCGCGGTCGGCATTGTGATCGAGATCTTCCGCCGCCGCGCGCAGTCTCTCTATCTCCCGCTTGGGCTGATCACGGTCGGCATCGTGACCTACATCTGCGTTGGCATCTTCGGCCTGTCGCTACTTCCCCGCTACTTGACGATTCCCTCGATCACGTTGTTGCTCTTCGCCGGATACGCACTCGCTGGATCGGTCGAGTTGGATCGCGCCAGCACGTTGCGCCGTGGCTGGGCATTGGTGGCCTTGCTGACTGTGATTGCCGGAGCTGCGCTGGCGGTTCAACGAGCCGACAGTTTCCGCCGCGCCGAGCTTGAGATCCGCTACATCGCCGCTGTTCACGATGATCTTGAGGCAACGCTCGCCGATCCCAAGGTTGCCGCTGCGCTGCGCTGCGGCCCGCTTAGTCTGCCGGCCTTCGGCCTAATCCCCGAGTCGCTCTGGATCCGTAACTCGGCTGCCGGTTCGGTTGTTGCCCGCTCCGACGTTTCACCCAAGAATGGTGTTGCGCTGGTCTTCATCGA
Organism: Solirubrobacteraceae bacterium; assembly: GCA_016462245.1. GTDB lineage: Bacteria > Actinomycetota > Thermoleophilia > Solirubrobacterales > Solirubrobacteraceae > F1-60-MAGs163. Next base: position 4,266 of record JAEMTR010000004.1, on the reverse strand, counting down.
CCCCAAGACGCACCGCCGCTACGGACGTGCCGACGGGGTTCCAATCGACACTGACTTTGCTCCAAGCGGCTTCAAGCTGATCGCCAAGCACGGGCGAATATCAGCTTGGGCATCCTGCCGTTAACTGTCGCGGGTAACGCCGAGCTGCTGGAGTCGCTGCCAGAGCGGCTCGTTCTGGCGCCGCGCCGTTTGAGCGATCGCCCATTCGCGCAGCTCGCCGTCGGGTCGCGTCCTCGCCCCTGCCTGCTCTAGTAGCGCGGCGGCAAACTCGTCGGCGTCGGCGGCGCGCGTTACTGCTGGAGCCCAGCTAGTAACGCCGGAGAGCATTGGGCTGATCGTGCGTCGCCCTAAGCGCGCGTATTTGAGAATTCGGTTTGGCAGCCCAGCGTCATTAAAGGGCTCAACTTTGAACGGGATGATCCCGACGTCGGCGGTGAGGATCAGGCGCGAGGCCTGCTCGTCGCTCTGGCGCCCGAGCCAGACGAGGCTGGGGTGCTTGCGGCAGGCTTGGAAGTCAGGGTCATCGGCGCATTCATCCTCGTGCCAGTCGCCGATCAGCAGCAGCACGAGCCGCTCGCCGAGCTGCTCGGCAACGGCGCGCAGCAGCGCCCAATCGGTCCGCCAACCGAGGTGGCCGAGTGAGACGGCGACGACCGTGCCGTCGATCTGCGGCGCCGGAAAGCTGTCGGCCGGTGTCGTCACAAGTAGCGCGTCACGGCCAGCGTCGGTCTCAATCGCAACGAGAGTGTCGGAGACGGCGAACGTCAGCGACGAGGCCTCTGATGCCTGCTGGTGGAGCTCGGCGAGGCGCTTGCGCCGCTCCGGCGTCGCGTCGTAGGCCAGCTCGTAGCGATCCCAGCGCGAATACCAGATCTCACAGCCCGCGCAGTCGGCCTGGATCGCCTGCGCCAGTGGCAGTTGAAGCGGGTGGAAGATGACGACGACGCGCGGCTCGCCACGGTTGCTGCGCAGCGTCTTAATCAGCCGCTTTGCCTGTTGCGCCGCCAGCTCCGCGCCGACAGCGCGCGGCAGCCGCGCGATCGCGCCGTAACGGACGCGCGGCGGATCAACCGCAACTACGGCCGGCGAGCGCAGCAGGTCTTCGGCCTGCTCGCGCAGGATGAACTGCTCCAGCTCGCGTGCTAGCAGCAGCACGCAGATCGGCTGCGCTTTATTGGCTTGTGAACTCACGGCCGCCAGCCTAGCCGCGCAGGGCTCCACCGCGTGGGTGGGTAGCGTCCGCGATTAGATGGACAGCATTCTTAAGCGGCTCGCGACCTCAGGGATGGCCTTCCAGGCTTCGAGCCTGCTGGCCGGGCTGCTGGCGCTCTTCACACTGCCGCTTTACACACGCTCGCTTACAGCGGCCGAGTTTGGCTACGCAGAGACACTGCTGACGCTGGTGATCTTGATCAGCATCCTGCTCCGTGCCGGCCTCGGAGAGGCATTCATCCGCCACTGGCACGAGGCAGGCAGCGACGACGCTCGTCGCCACCTCGTGCGGACGACGAGCGGATTCGTGCTGATCAGCTCGACGCTGGCTTTGGTTGCCGGCGTTCTGCTCGCCGAGCCGCTCTCGCAGCTTGTGCTCGGAAGCTCCGACGCGACGCTGATGTCGGCCGGTGTCTTTGGGATCTGGGCCTTCACGAACTTGGAGATGGCTTATGCGCTGCTGCGCGTTAGCGATCGCCGCCGCGCCTATCTGATCGCCTCGTCGGCGAACGTAATCTTGACCGTCAGTTTGACCGTCACGCTCGTCGTCTTTCTCGACGAGGGCGCGCGCGGCTACGTGCTCGGCAACTACGTCGCTTCGGCGATCGTTCTGGTCTGCTTGTGGTTCTTTGTGCTGCGCGAGCAGATCGGCATTCCCCGCGGGCCGCTGCTGCTCGGGCCGCTACTGCGTTACGGCGCGCCGACGATCCCCGCTGACGCCGCCGTCTTCCTGCTCAACGTCGTCGACCGCGCCTACCTGCTGCGCGCCGACAGCCCGTCGGCGGCCGGTCTTTACTCGGTCGCCGTAAAGCTGGCGACGGCCGTGATCATCCTCGTTCGCGCCTTCCAGCTAGCTTGGCCGCCGCTTGCTTACTCGATCGTTGACGAGCAACGCGCGCAGCAGGCTTACGCCCGCGTTACGACCGCCTACATGGTCGTCAGCTCGTTGCTGGTTGCCGGCTTCACGTTGCTCGGCGCTTGGCTGGTGCGGCTGCTTACAGCGCCGGATTTCTTCGCCGCCAATCAGGCGCTGCCGTGGCTGGCGCTGGGCTGGGCGCTTTACGGGCTCTACCTCGTGCTGGTCACGATCGCTGGCCGCGCGAAGGTGACGGTCCGCACGCTGCCAGCCGCCGCTGCCGGGCTCGTTGTAAATGTTGGCCTGCTGATCTGGCTCGTGCCGCCGCTCGGCGTTGTCGGCGCGGCAATCTCGCTCTGCGTCGCCTACATCGCGATGCTCGTCGTGCTCTTCCTCTTGACGCGCAAGGTTTTCACTGTCCCGTTCGAGTGGCGCAAGATCATTCCACTGGTTGTGATCGTCGCCGGCCTCAGCCTGCTGGGCAACGAGCTACTGCCCAGCGACGGCATCGCTGGGTTGCTGGAGCGATCGCTACTGCTTGCGGCAATCGCCGCCGCGTTGGTCTTGGCTCGAGTCGTGACGGTTGGCGAACTAAAGACGCTTCGCTACAGCCTGCGCCCGCCGCGGTTGTAATCAAGCGCCGCTTCGCGCAGCCCTTCGCCCTGATCGGGATGGAGCGATGCGCGCGCATGGGCGCGGTAGCGGGCGGCGTTGTGGCCGGGCAGCACGGTCGCCGCGATCGCGCGCAGCGAATAGGTCCAGGCCGTCAGCCAGCGGACAAGCGCTGCTGAGATCCGCGAGTGGTGCTTGCGCATGTAGCGATCACGGTTGCGTGAGAGTTCGACGATCCGCTTCTCCGGCAGCGCGCCGGTCGAAAGTTGCTCGTGGTGGATCGCTTGCGCGCTCGGCACGTAGAGCGTCTGCCAGCCTTCATCGGCTAGCCGCTTGCAGAAGTCGACCTCGTCGGAGTAGACGAAGAACTGCGGGTCGAGCCAACCAATCTGGCTGCCGGCTTCGCGGCGCACCAGCAGCGCCGCGCTCTGAGCCCAGTCAACCGGCTTCGTTATCTCGCCGCCGCTCTGAACGGTTGTCCAGTGATGGATGAAGAGCGCCGAGGCCAGCGCTGTCAGCGGCCCAGGGAATCTCCATGCGCTGGGCTGGGCGTGACCGTCGGGACTCAGCAACTTGGCGCCTGCGGCGGCCGCCGTGGGATTCTCTTCTAGCGCCGCGTAGAGCGCCTGCGTCGCCCCTGGCAGAAGTTCAGTGTCCTCATTGCAGAGCAGCGCGTAGCGGCCGCTTGCTCGCTCCAGCAGCATCGAGTCGTTCTCAGCCTTTCCGGCTCGCTGTTCGAGTACGACGAGGTCGTCGACGACCGGATGGTCGCGCGCCGCTCCAGCCGAGCCGTCGGTCGACGAGTTGTCGAGAACAAGCACTTCGGTTGTGATTTTCAGCGCCGATTGCTCACGTCCGATTGAGTCGAGCGCGCGCAGCAGCAGCTCCCGCTGCTGGGTGTTGACGACGCAATAACTTAGATCGACTTCGGCCACAACTCGTATTGTGCTGCTCAGTGCGTATTCATGTCGTCGACCCGCCGGCCTACACGCCTCCTTACGACCGTGCGCTCAGCGCGGCGCTGGCACGCGCGGGCGCCGACGTAACGCTCTGTAGCGGCCCGTTCAGCTACGGCGATGTCGCTGCTGCAGACGGTTATCGAGTAGATCAGTGCTTCGGCGGGATGTTGCGTGGGCAGCCTGGTTCGAAATTGCGCTCCGCTTCGCGGCTCGCTGCTGAGCTTCCAGAGATGCTGCGCTACCGCCGCAGAGCGCGCCGCGCCGACGTCGTCCACTTCCAGTGGCTGCCGCTGCCACAGCTCGACGCTTCGCTGCTGCCGACCGACCGCCCGCTCGTGATCACCGCCCACGATGTTGTTCCGCGCGAGCCGCGCCCCGGCCAGATCGCCGGCCTGCGCCGCGCCTATGCGCGAGCCGACGCGGTCGTCGTCCACAGCGAGGACGGCAGCGAGCGGCTTCAGCGCGAACTCGGCGTTCCGGCCGCTCGCTGCCACGTGATCCCGCACGGCAGCTTCACTCACCTTGCCGAGATTCAGAACCGCGCGCCGCTGCCGCCAGAGCTGGCAGCGGTTGAAGGGCCAGTTGTCCTCTGCTTCGGTCTGATCCGTCCTTACAAGGGTCTCGACC
>JAEMTR010000046.1 GCA_016462245.1 Solirubrobacteraceae bacterium | reverse complement strand
GCCTAGTCGCAACCTGGCTGCGCGATCGCCACCCGTGGCCGGCGAAGACAACGCGCACCTGGGGCGCGCTGCTGTTGATCTGCCTGGCCCTGGCGCCGGTCGCGCTAGCGGCCGTGCTCGCGACCTCCGAGAAGGGCTTCAGCGGCAGCATCTCGAGCGGCTGGAACAGCCTGACCGACCCGAACGCCAAACAGCCGCGCAACGACCCGGCGCGACTGACGGCGATCGGCAGCGCGCGGGCCCGCTACTGGCGCGACGCGATCACGATCTTCAAGTCGAAGCCAGTCATCGGCGTTGGCGCCGGCGGCTACACGCCGGCGCGATTGATCGTTCGCGAAGACAACCTTGACGTGCTGCATGCGCATGGCTTCCTCGTGCAAACCGCCTCCGACCTTGGCGTCGTAGGACTGGCCGTGACGCTCGCGCTGCTGGCCGCCTGGTTGGCTGGCGCTTGGCGCGCGACCGGCCCCTGGCGCGGGCCGCAGCGGCCTGAGTGGAGCGATGAGCGGGTCGGAATGCTGGCGCTTGCGGCAATCGTCGTCGTCTTTGGTGTGAACTCACTGATCGACTGGACCTGGCTGATCCCAGGCACCGTCGTGCCGGCGCTCTTCGCGGCTGGCTGGCTCGTGGCGCGCGGGCCGCTAGAGGAGCGGATCGACCCGGCTGGCAGCCTCCGTGATCGCATCCGCGCCGGAGTTCGCGACCGCAACCGCGCAGCCAACGCGCTGCTGCTGATCGCAATCGCGATCGTCGGCGCCTACACCGTGACGCTGCCACAGCAGTCAATCAACCAGAGCGACGCAGCGCTCGAAGCGCTCACCTCTGGCAAGAACGCACAGGCCCAGCAGCTCGCACGCGACGCCGAGAACACCAACCCATTCTCAAACGTGCCGCTCTACACGCTGGCAGGCGCGCAGACCGTCGCCGGCGATCTACCGGCCGCCGAGGCGACATACGAAAGCGCCGTCCAGCGCCGCCCGTCGGTAATAGCCGGCTGGATCGCGCTAGCCCAGTTCCGCCTCAACCAACAGGACGACCCAGCCGCGGCGAAGCGCGACATCAAGGCCGCGCTCTACCTCAACCCGCGCGCGCTGCAAGCGAAGGCAACCTTCCTGCTCGCCTACCGCGCCGTCAAACGCGCCGAAGAGAAGAAGGCGAAGAAGAACAAGAAGAACTGAGCTTTAGCGCGCGCGAGCAATCAGCGAGCGGCGCAGCAGCGGCGGTCCGTCAACGGCGATCACGCTGACCTGCTCAAAGCCAGCGCCGCTAAGCAGTTCGCGCAGCGTGTGCGCCGTGAAGAAGCGCAGGTGGTCGGCGCGCGGGTCGAGCCGTCGCTCCAGCGGCCCGCCAGCGAGCGCCTCACCGGCGACTCGCAGCCGCGCGTGGTTTGGCGTCGTCGCCAGCAGCATCGCGCCCGGGCGCAGCACGCGCCGCACCTCGCCGAGCAGTAGTGCGACGTCAACCACGTGCTCGAGCGTCTCACCGCACCAGACAAGATCAAACGAGTCACCGCCAAACGGAAGCGGCGCGCCTTCGTCCACTTGAACGAATTCCGCCTCGGGCGCGTGCTTGCGCGCGCGCCGCAGTGCCTCGGCGGCGGCGTCAACGCCAACAACGCTCGCCCCAGCGCCGACCAGCGCAGCGCTGAAGCGGCCATCACCGCAGCCCAGATCAAGCACCCGCTGCCCCGCGATTACATCTGCCAGTAGCAGCTCCCGGCGCTGATCAAAGCGCTCCGGCATCGCGCCCAGCGGAACCGCGGCCCAAACCTCTTCGTGCCAGTCGGCCACCTAGAAGGCGCCGCGACGGCGCAGGACGGCGGGAATCGTCTGCACGATGATGCTGAGGTCAAGCGCCAGCGACCAGCGCTCGATGTAAAGAAAGTCGAGGTTTACGAGGTCATCGAAGTTCAGTTCCGAGCGGCCCGATACCTGCCAAAGCCCAGTCATCCCCGGCAGCACGAGGTAGCGACGACGGTGCCAATCCTCAAGCCGCGCGTAATCGCGCTGCGGCAGCGGCCGTGGCCCGACGATCGACATCTCGCCGCGCAGCACATTCCAAAGCTGCGGCAGCTCGTCGAGCGAGAAGCGCCGCAGCACGCGGCCAACCGGCGTAATCCGCGGGTCGCGCCGAATCTTGAAGATCGCGCCATCGGCCTCGTTCTCGCCCTCTAGTTCATGCTGGCGCAGCTCTGCGCCCTCGTACATCGTGCGGAACTTAAGGCAGTCGAACGGCACGCCGGCGATCCCTGGCCGGCGCGAGCGGAACAGCACCGGCCCACGCGAGCTGGAGGCGATGGCGGCCGCGATCAGCAGCAGCACGGGACTCAAGATCACCAAGCTGATCACTGCGCCGCCGAGATCAAAGACGCGCTTGAGTGCGTAATCGGCACCATCGAAGACCGGCGCGCGCAGCTCAAAGAGCGGCACCGCTGAGCCCGGCACGAACTCGGCGCGGCGCGCAAGCAGCTCGCTCGTCGAAGGAGCAACCCGAACGCGAACACCACGCTCGTGGCAGCGGTCAACGATCTCCAGCACGCGCTGCTCGCTGAAGCCTGGGTCGGCGATCACAAGCTCATCGAAGTACTGCGCTCCAAAGGCCTCATCGAGCTCAGCCGGGCCAACGATGCCGACGACCTCAACCGGGTTTGCGCGACTAGAGGAAAGCGCGGCGCCGACAGACTCGGCGTGCGAGCCAACCCCCACCAGCAGCGCGCTGCGGCGGTAACCGGCGGCGCGCAAGATTCGTCCACTAACGCGGTCATAGAGCGCGCGCAGCGCACCTATGATCACAACGGCAAAGATCAGCGTGCCCCAAAAGATGTAGTAACTCGAGAAGTCGCGGCCGACGATCAACGAGTAGATCAGCGCAACCAACGCGACAGAGAAGAGCGCCGAGACGACGGCGCCGAGCCCGGGCCGTGAGCCACGGTCGCCGTAGAGGCCGGCGCGAGCAAAGAGCAGCAAAGTCAGCAGCACTGCGAAGACGCCGTAGTTGTAAGCCTGATCGACGTTGGCGCTGAAGCTAACTCCGTCAAAGAGCAGCGACTTGCTCTCCAGCGCGACCAAGATCGCGAGGTAGATCCCGACGGCGTCAACAATCGCCAATGAGGCCACGCGCGCAACGCTGCGCAGCGTGTCCATCGTCAAGATGAATGAGAGCGGCGTGCGCCGGCGGCGCGAATCGTGACTGCGATTAACGACCTCCAACTCCGGCGGCGACGCGAACGGGTCGCGCGGCGCATTCGTTGGTAGGCGTGGATCGTCTGTCATGGCTTCAAAGGTAGAAACACGGCGAAGCGCGAAAAGTGACGCTCAAGGGTCAGCTTGGAATGCCCAGCAGTGCTTCTGCGCCGGATTCTTCGATTGTCTGCGCAAGTCCTTCACGCAATCCAACCTTCGGCTCCCACTGCAGTAGTTCCTGCGCGCGCGTGATATCTGGCTTGCGCTGCTTCGGGTCATCGGTAGGCAAAGCCTCGTAAACAATCTCTGAGCGCGAGCCGGAAACCTCAATCACGATCTGCGCCAGCTCGAGCAGCGTGAACTCATCCGGGTTGCCGATGTTGACCGGCTGATGCTCGCCCGATTCGCTCAAGGCAATCAGCCCGCGGATCAGGTCTGAGACAAAGCAGAAGGAGCGCGTCTGGGCGCCATCGCCATAGACCGTGATCGGCCGGTCGGCCAGCGCTTGACGCAGGAAGGTAGGAATCGCGCGGCCGTCGTGGGCGCGCATCCGCGGGCCGTAGGTATTGAAGATCCGCACGATCGCCGTGTCAACGCCCTGCTGGCGGTGGTAGGCCATCGTCAGTGCCTCGGCGTAACGCTTCGCTTCGTCATAAACGCCGCGCGGGCCAATCGGGTTCACGTGGCCCCAGTAATCCTCAGTCTGCGGGTGAACCTGCGGGTCGCCGTAAACCTCGCTGGTTGAGGCGAGCAGGAAGCGAGCGCGGTGTTCCTTCGCAAGACCGAGTGTGTGATGAGTTCCGTGCGAACCAACCTTCAAAGTTTGCAGCGGCAGGCGCAGATAGTCGATCGGCGAGGCCGGCGAAGCGAGGTGATAGACCGAGTCGATCGGCTCCTCGATGAAGTACGGCTCGGTGATGTCGCAGTTGACGAAGCTGAACTCTTCGGCGCGGATGTGCTCGATGTTGTGCAGCGAGCCGGTCTCAAGGTTGTCGACGCAGATAACGCGGTCGCCACGGCGCAGCAACTCGTCGCAAAGGTGCGAACCAAGAAAGCCTGCGCCGCCAGTAACTAGGGAAGTGGCCATTGGCCAAGTTTACGGAGTTGAAGATCGCTTCGGCGGGCAGTTTCGTGCGAATCAGCCGCGGCCACCTAATCCTGCAGCCGCTTTGGCTTCTCGCCTTCGACGCGGCGGCGCTCCTGGCCCTCAACTTCGACCTTCCAGATCGGTGCGCAGGCCTTCAGCTCGTCGATGATTTCGCGCGCGCCGGCGAACGCTTCGCCGCGGTGCGGCGCGCTGGCGGCGACGATCACGCTCGCTTCGCTCAAAGGCACCGTGCCGACGCGATGCTCAGCGGCGGCGGCGCAGAGGCCGTGGCGCTCAATCGCCGCGTCAACGATTCGAGCCATCTGCTCTAAAGCCATCTCGGCGTAAACCTCGTAGTCGAGCGAATCGACTTCGCGCGTTACGCCGGAGAAGCTGACGACCGCCCCGGCGCGCGGGTCGCGGACGCGCTCCAGCAGCGCATCGAGCGAGAGCGGCGAATCGCTCAGAGCGACGTGGGCCTGCGCGCCGCCACCGGAGACCGGCGGAATCAAAGCCAGCTCATCACCGGCGGCGAGAACGAGATCATCGTCGGCGTACTCGCGATTTACGGCCAGCAGGCAGCCGCTGGCGTCGATCTGGCCACTCAGTGCGGCGAGCGCGTCAGCGACGCTGGCGCCGTCGGCCAGCTCAAGCTGCAGCGAATCGCTGCCGAAGCGTTCGCGCAAGCCTGCAAATAGGCGGACCGAAACCTGCATAGCGCGCAGCCTACGGCACAACCTCTTTTTCGATCCGGCGGTACGGTTCCCCAATGGCTTCTTCAGAGCAAGACGAGCGCCTGACAATCGCGCCGATCGTCGGCCCCGACGACCCGCGCCGCTTCACCGATTCCGGAATCGAGATCGACGCCCTCTACAGCGAGGCAGAGGTGCCGAAAGATCTCGAGCTCGGCCAGCCCGGCGACTTCCCTTACACGCGCGGCGTGCACGAACAGATGTACCGCTCGCAGCAGTGGACGATGCGCCAGTACGCCGGCTACGCCAGCGCGAAGGAATCAAACGAGCGCTACCGCTACCTGCTCTCGCGCGGCGGCACCGGCCTCTCGATGGCCTTCGACCTGCCGACCCAGCTTGGGCTCGATTCCGACAACGCGCTCTGCGAAGGCGAGGTTGGCCGCACCGGCGTGGCGATCGACACGATCGACGACATGCGCACGGCGTTCGATCAAATCCCGCTCGATCAAGTTTCAACTTCGATGACGATCAACGCGCCGGCCTCGGTGCTGCTGATGCTCTACGACCTCGTTGGCGAGGAGCAGGGCGTGCCGAGCGACCAGCTTCGCGGCACAGTTCAGAACGACATCCTCAAGGAGTACATCGCGCGCGGCAACTACATCTACCCGCCCGACGCTTCGATGCGGCTGACGACAGACGTCTTCTCCTACTGCGCCGAAAAGATTCCGAAGTGGAACACGATCTCGATCTCCGGCTACCACTTCCGTGAGAAGGGCTGCTCTGCAGTACAGGAGGTCGCCTTCACGCTCTCGACCGGAATCGCTTATGTGCAGGCAGCGATCGACCGTGGCCTTGACGTAAACGACTTTGCGCCGCGCCTGGCCTTCTTCTTCAACGGCCACAACAACGTCTTCCAGGAGGTCGCAAAGTTCCGCGCCGCGCGAACGATGTGGGCGCAGATCATGAAGCAGCGCTTTGGCGCGACCAACCCGAAGGCGATGATGCTGCGCTTCCACACCCAGACCGGCGGCGTCACGCTGACCGCGCAGCAGCCCGAAAACAACATCGTCCGCGTAGCGCTTCAGGGCTTCGCCGCCGTCTGCGGCGGCACCCAGTCGCTGCACACGAACGGCTTTGACGAGGCGCTGGCGCTGCCGAGCGAGCAGGCGGCGAAGACGGCGCTGCGCACGCAGCAGATCATCGCCGCCGAATCCGGCGCGGCCGACACCGTTGACCCGTTCGCCGGCTCCTACTACGTCGAATCGCTGACGGCCGAGATCGAAAGCCGCTCGTCGGAGCTGATCGCCAAGGTCGATGAGCTCGGCGGCGCGGTCAACGCGATCGAGTTCATCACGGCCGAGATCGACGAGTCGGCTTGGGGCTACCAGGAGCGCTACCGAACCAAACAGGACATCGTCGTCGGCGTAAACGAGTACATCGAAGAGCAGATCGAAGTTCCCGGCCTGCTGCGCGTTGATCCAGAATCGGAGCGCGAGCAGCTGGACCGGCTCGCGGCGTTTAAGGCTGACCGCGACCAGGAGCTAGTTACGACCAGGCTCGAACAGCTGCGCGAAGTTGCCCGCGGCGAGGAGAACTTGATCCCGGCGATCCGCGCGGCGCTGAAAGACCGCTGCTCGATGGGTGAGGTCTGCGGCGCGATGAAGGACGTCTTCGGCGGCTACAAGCCGGGCTTCTAGAGCCGGGCTCTAGGATCAAGACGATGATCGCCGTGCGCCTCTACGACTTCGTCCTTTGGATTCACGTTGCCGCCGTCGTGATCGCCTTCGGCGCGCCGTTCATCTACCCGATCATCCTGGCCCGCGTGACGAACGCCAACCCTGAGGCTCTGCCCGGCCTCTACAACGCGATGGTTCACGCCGGACGAACGCTGATCACAGTCGCCTATGCGGTTCTCTTCCTCGCCGGCGCCTACCTCGCGAGCGACGCCGGGCTCTGGAGCGCGCACTGGGTTTCAGGCTCGCTGGTGATTTTGATCGTGCTCGTCGGCCTCAGCCACGGGCTCGCGCTGCCGACCGAGAAGAAACTGAGCGCGATCGCAACTACCGAGCTGGCAGCGCGCGGCGGCGGCGGGCCGATGACCTTCTCGGCCGAATACGAGAAGGCCTTCCGCAAGCTCAACCTCGTCGGTCTGATCTCAAACGTTTTGGTCTTGATCGCGCTTTACTTGATGATCGTCCAGCCCGCTTAGCGGGGCGGCGCCGCGGGCGCGGCGTTGCAGAGCCCGTTTTCGGCAGGAATGGCCTTAGCCGAAGGGAATTGAAGACGACGATGTCAGCGCATAGTGCAGAGCGCAGGCTTGTTAAGTCTTCGCCAGAGCTTTGGGCCGGGGTCAGCGATCAGGATTCGCTTGGCCGCTACCTCCATGCCTTTGGTGAGATCCGCATAACCAGGACCGATCCCGAAACCACCGTCGCCTGGGAGGGCGATCAAGTTAGCGGCACGGTGGAAATCGCATCGGCCGGTTGGGGAACGAAGGTGACGCTGACGGTCGAAGTTCAAGACCGCCCAGCCGCCCCAGCTCCAGCGGTTGAAGCAAGCGTCTCCGAACCCGCGCCGCCGCAGCCGACGCTCGCGCCGACGCCAACGCGCGAAACGGCGCCGACCTTCTCGCCAGTATTGAGGCGGCAACCGAAAGCGGGCTTCTTCGCGCGGCTGCTCGACTTTGGCCTACCGATCCCAGATCCCCCGAGGCGAGAGGCGCGCACCGACGAGCCTGAGCCGACGGCCGAGCCGGAGCTTGCCCCCGAACCGATGCCGGACCCAATCGTCGTGCCTGAAGTTGAGCCAGAGGTCAGCACCGAAGCGCCTGAACCGGCGCCGCTGAGCGCCGAATCGATCGACGAGATCCTGTCGGGCGTGCTCGACGACCTTGGCGCCGCGCACCACCGCCCCTTCTCGCGCTCCTGAGCCCAGCAGCGGCCGCAGGCCCTGCCGCCCTACCCAGCATCTAGACTCAGGCGCCTAATGGCGAGCGAACCTGAGGCTGAAGACTTCAACGCAAAACTGGCGCTGCTCGGCGAGATGCGCGAGATGGCGATGCACTCCTCGCCCGAAGCCGAGGCCAAGCAGCACGACCGCGGCAAGTACACAGCGCGCGAGCGGATCGAGAAGCTGCTCGACGAAGGTTCGTTCCAAGAGCTCGACACCTTCATGCGCCATCGCACCTTCGACTTCGAGATGCAGAAGAACCGCCCCTGGGGCGACGCCGTCGTCACCGGCCACGGAACGATCGACGGACGGCGCGTTTGCGTCTTCAGCCAAGACTTCACAGTCTTCGGTGGCTCGCTCGGCGAAGTGATGGCCGAGAAGATGTGCAAGGTGATGGATCTAGCGGCAAAGATCGGCTGCCCGGTGATCGGCATCAATGACTCCGGCGGCGCGCGGATCCAAGAGGGCGTCGTCTCGCTTGGCGCTTACGGCGACGTATTCGTGCGCAACGTGATGTGCTCGGGCGTGATCCCGCAGATCAGCCTGATCATGGGGCCTTGCGCCGGCGGCGCCGTCTACTCCCCCGCGATCACCGATTTCATCATGATGGTCAAAGAGAGCTCGCATATGTTCATCACCGGCCCTGACGTGATCAAGACGGTCACCGGCGAGGAGGTCGGCTTCGAAGAGCTCGGCGGCGCGATGACGCACAACAGCAAGTCCGGCGTCGCCCACCTCGCGGCCGAGGACGAGGACGCGCTGCTTGAGGACACGCGCTACCTGCTCTCGTTCCTGCCGCAGAACAACCTTGAAACAGCGCCGCGCGTCGCGCCGACCGACGACCCGCAGCGGATCGACGAAGCGCTCGACAGCATGGTCCCCGAGAACGCGAACAAGCCTTACGACATGCGCGAAGTCGTCAAGACGGTCGTCGACGACGGCGAGTTCTTTGAGCTGCACGAGCACTGGGCGAAGAACATCATCTGCGGCTTCGCACGGCTCGATGGCTACTCGGTTGGCGTCGTTGGCAACCAACCTGCGCAGCTGGCCGGCGTGCTCGACATCGACGCCTCATCGAAGGCCGCGCGCTTCGTGCGCACCTGCGACGCCTACAACATCCCGATCCTGACCTTCTGCGACGTCCCTGGCTTCCTACCGGGAACGTCACAAGAATGGGGCGGCATCATCCGCCACGGCGCGAAGCTGCTCTATGCCTACACCGAGGCGACGGTGCCGAAGATCACGGTGATTACGCGCAAGGCTTACGGCGGCGCCTACGACGTGATGGCCTCAAAGCATCTACTGGCCGACTTCAACTTCGCTTGGCCGCAGGCCGAAGTCGCCGTGATGGGCGCCGAAGGCGCAGTCAACATCATCTACCGCCGCGAACTGGCCGACGAGAAGACGCCCGAAGGTCGCCGCGAAGAGCTGATGGCCGACTACAAGGAACGCTTTGCGAACCCGTACTCGGCTGCAGAGCGCGGTTACATCGACGACGTGATCATCCCGCACGAGACGCGGCCGAAGGTGATCAACGCGC
>JAEMTR010000198.1 GCA_016462245.1 Solirubrobacteraceae bacterium | reverse complement strand
TATCGCTGACGTGGCTGGCGCGCTCGCCGAGCCCGTGATCAGGCTCAGCCTCCTGATCGATAATCAGCGGCACGACCGGGTTGACGACGACGACCATCGTTGCCCCAGCAGCAACCGCAATGTCAACGTTTGTAGTCGAGATGATCCCGCCATCGACGAGTTCGCGGCCCTTCACCTTGACCGGCTTAAAGACCATCGGCAGCGCGGCCGAGGCGCGCACGGCGCGCGAGATCGGCACGTCGTCCCATCCCTCTTCGCCAAAGACAATCCGCTCGCAGGAATCGAGGTCGGTCGCCGTCAGGTACAGCTCGCAGCCAAGCGCGCGGATGTCATCGGTCCGCTCGGGGTCGCTGAGAACTTGCTTGAGGTACTTCTCAAGCCCGGACCCGCTGTAGATGCCGGAGGGAAGATCTTCGCTGAGGCCAAGCAGCAGATCCATCGCTGAGATGTGGCCCAAGCGCGGCGCTAGGTCGCGGGCCAGCCTTCCGAGGCGGAGCGGAAGAAGAGCAGCGGTTCGGGCGTATTCGAGCAGATTAGGCCGCAGCATCGTGTTGGGGCTAATGTCGCGAAAAGAGCCTACCTTTTGGCCGTTGACGACGCGCATCATCTCTTCAGGCGTGACGCCGTTGGCGGCCAGAGCGGCGACGAAGGCCCCCGCGCTGGTGCCGACGTAAATGTCGAACTCGTTGACGTTGCGATTGACGGCCAGAAGGTCGAGCGCGCGCAGCGCACCAATCTCATACACGGCGCCTGTCATGCCGCCGCCGCCAAGTACCAGCGCCGTTTTCTCGGGCCGCTTTTTGCCGCCACCGCTGCGCGGTTTGCGAGTCTTGCTGGAGAGCTTCACGACATCTGCCATCAAGATCCATTCTAGGGGTTGGGCGCCATTTGACGGGTTGCCGCCAAGGCAGCGGAAGCTGCGCGCGAGGTCCTCCCCGACCGCTACCGTTTCTTATTGTGACGTCGATTAAGCGCTTTGCGCTGCTCTGCGCAGCGCTTGCTGTCGTGGCCTCAGTTGGCCCGGCAACGCCGGCGCTAGCGCTGACAAAGGCTACGGTTCAAAAGCGGATTGCCTCTGCGCTGCTGAAGTCCGGCGCGAGCAGCGGTGCGCTCGTAACCGACCTCACCGCCGGCGAGCCGCTCTATGCGGCCCGCGCCGACCTTGCCCGCGTCCCGGCTTCGACCGAGAAGCTCTACACAACCGCGACGGCGCTCGGGCGCTTTGGCCCATCGGCGCGCTTAAGCACCGAGCTGCTGACCAGCGGCACGATCGACGCGAACGGCCTCCTGAGCGGCGATCTGATCCTTCGCGGCGGCGGCGACCCGACCTTCAGCAGCGAGGACATTGATTCGCTTGGGCGCGCCGTCCAGCGCGCTGGCATCGAGAAGCTTTCAGGCGGAGTCGTTGGCGACGAGTCGCGCTTTGATAAGCGGCGCGGCGGGCCAGCGAGTGGTTGGAGCGTCGACGGCTACATCGGCGGCTCACTCGGCGGACTGGTTCTAAACCGTGGTTCTGGCGATTACGCCAACCCCGGGCTAGCGGCCGCAAACGCGCTCTCGCAGGAGCTGCGCAGCCTCAAGATTACGCGCGGTGTGGCGGCCCGCACCGGGAAGGCGCCAAGCGGAGCGGAACGGATCTCACTGCTGCGCTCACCGACGGTCAGCGACCTGATCGCGATGACGAACATTCCTTCCGACAACTTCCTCGCCGAGATGCTGGTCAAGAACCTTGGCGCGCGCTTTGGCGGCGCTGGAACCACCCCCGCCGGCGCCGGTGTAATACGCTCATTCCTGAGGCGCTTTGGCCTCGCGCCACAGATCAGCGACGGCTCAGGCCTCTCGCGAGCCAACCGCACATCACCGCGCGAGGTCGTGGCGCTGCTGACTGCGATGCACAACGACCCCCAGCGTGCCGCTTTTGAGGACTCACTCGCCGTTGCTGGCCGCAGCGGAACGCTCGCCGGGCGGATGAATGGAAGCGCAGCCGAAGGCAACTGCCGCGGCAAGACGGGAACACTGAGCGACGTCAGTGGTCTCTCCGGTCTCTGCCTGACGGAGAGCGGTCACGTGATCGTCTTCTCGATCTTGATGAACGGCGTCTCACCGTCCAGCGCCCGCACCCTTCAGGACAGCGCCGTCAAAGCGATTGCCAACTACAGCGACTAGCCCGCAGCTCAGCCCGATTCCAGCAGCGCCAAAAGCGCAGCTTCGTCAAGCACCGTCACTTCGAGCCGTTCGGCTTTCTCAAGCTTCGAGCCGGCAGCCTCGCCGGCGACGAGGTAATCGGTCTTTTTTGAGACTGAGGTAGTGACGCGGCCGCCAGCGGCGAGGATCTTCTCGCTCGCCTGCTCGCGGGTCAGAGTCGGCAGCGTGCCGGTCAGCACGAACGTCTGGTCGGCGAGGTGTCCCTCGCCTGGCGGCGGCCCTTCCTGCTCGAACTGCAGCCCGGCAGCCTGGAGCCCAGTGATCAGCCCCCGCATCTGCTCGTCTGCGAGCTGGGTCGTGATCAGCTCACCGACGATTGGCCCGACTCCTGGCG
>JAEMTR010000045.1:6567-9478 GCA_016462245.1 Solirubrobacteraceae bacterium | reverse complement strand
GTCAACAACAATCTCGTCGTCGTAGCGGGGGAGACCTCGTTTGACATTTCGCAGATTGACGTCGAGAAGATCGTTCGCGACAAGATTCGCGAGATCGGTTACGTCGGTTTTGACAAGGACTTCGATGCCGACAGTGACAAGCTTGAGGTTCAGAACCGACTCGTCGCGCAGTCGGCCGACATCGCTCAAGGGGTCGACGAAGCGAAAGAGGCTCGTGAAGGCGACGAAGATCCGCTCGACAAGGCCGGCGCCGGCGACCAGGGAATGATGTTCGGTTACGCCACGAACGAAACCGAGTCGATGATGCCACTAGCTGTGCACCTAGCGCATCGGCTCGCTGAAAAACTGACCGAAGTTCGTAAGAACGGCACGCTCGACTACCTGCGGCCGGACGGCAAGACGCAGGTCAGCGTCCGCTATATCGACGAGCGCCCGGTTGCGGTCGAGCAGGTTTTGATTTCCACTCAGCATGACGAGGACGCCGACACGCCCGCTGGGAGGATCGCCGATGACCTCTGGGAGCACGTTGTAGTTCCGGTACTGCCCGAGGGGATGTATGACGCCGAGCAGCTGCGGGGGGATCTGCTCGTCAACCCAACCGGCAACTTCGTAATCGGTGGCCCTGTTGGCGACTGCGGGCTGACGGGGCGCAAAATCATCGTTGACACCTACGGCGGCAAGGCTCGCCACGGCGGCGGCGCTTTTTCCGGCAAGGATCCGTCGAAGGTTGACCGCTCGGCCGCTTACGCCGCCCGTTATGTCGCCAAGAACATCGTTGCCGCTGGCCTCGCCGAGCGAGCTGAGGTGCAGGTCGCTTATGCGATTGGCGTAGCCAAGCCGGTCTCGATAATGGTCGACACCTTCGGCACCGAAACGATCCCGCGCGCACGGATCGAAGAGCTCGTTGCAGAGAACTTCGACCTGCGGCCAGCCGCTTTCCGCGAGTACCTCAGCCTGCACAGCCCGATCTATTCGGCGACCGCCGCTTACGGGCACTTTGGCCGCAATGAGAAGCAGTTCACGTGGGAGCGAACCGACCGCGCCGCCGCGCTGCGCGCCGCTGCTGCTGAGTAGCTAAAAGCGCTCGCACAGTTCAGATCCAGCAGCAGCGTCGCGAAGCGATCGCCGCCTGCGCGCGGGTATGACCCATCCCGCACGCGCTCTATCGTCGCCGCTGTGCCGAAAGTTGCTCAGGTCGAGCCGATCACGACGGCCCGCGTCCTGCGCGGCCCGTTTGATTACTCCTGCCCTGAAGGGGTCGAGGTGGGGTCGGTCCTCGTTGTTCCGTTTGGCGGCCGCGACCTGCTGGCGGTAGTAACCGCTCTGAAGGACTCGTCGGAGCACGAGTTAAGCGAGCCGAAGCAGCTGCTGCCCGCATCGCTGCCGATAGATCTTGTCGCGCTGGGCCCCTGGCTCGCCGACGAGTACTGCTCAACGCCAGCACGCGCTTACTCGCTGATGCTGCCGCCGCGCGGGGTGAAGGAGCGCTCCGCGCTCTATGCCAGCCAGTTGCGTGAGCCCGACGAAGGCGAACGGCTGACCGACAATCAACGCCAGCTACTCGGCACGCTGCCACGGCTCGCAGGCCCTGACGTGGCGGCGCTACGGAGGCTCGAGAAGCGCGGTCTGGTGCAGCTCGACGAGCAGTCACAGCGGCGCGCCCCCCGGCACGCCGAGGTTGGCAAGGCATCGGGCAAGAGCGGGCCGCCGCTGACGGCCGATCAGGCCGCGGCGCTTGAACAGCTCTTGGCCGCTTCGCCCGGCGAGCAGCTGTTGCTGCACGGAGTTACCGGCTCCGGCAAGACAGAGGTCTATCTGCGCGCCGCGGCCGAAGTGTTGGCGGCCGGCAGGACCGTTCTAGTGCTCGTTCCCGAGATTGCGCTGACGCCGCAGATCATCTCCCGCTTCATCGAACGGTTCGGCGAGACAGTCGCCGTGATCCATTCGAAGCTGACGCCGGGGGAACGGTTCGATGAATGGATGCGACTTCGTAGCGGCGAGGCACGGATCTGCATCGGCGCGCGCTCAGCCGTCTTCGCGCCACTGAGCGAGATCGGCCTGATCATCGTCGACGAAGAGCACGACAGCAGCTACAAAAATGAGGGGGACCCGCGTTACGACGCGCGCCACGTGGCGGAGCGCCGAGCTGCGGACCATGGCGCCGTGCTCGTCGCCGGTAGCGCGACGCCGCGCGCCGAGAGCTGGCACCGGCTGCGACGGCTGAGCTTGCCAAACCGCGTCGATCAGCTGCCGCTGCCGCAGGTTGAGATCATCGATCTGCGCGGAGCGCCCGGTTCGCTCCACCCGGCCACCTTTCAGGCGCTGGTCGATTCGCGCAAGTCGATCGTTCTGCTAAACCGCCGCGGCTGGTCGAACTACCTCAGCTGCTCAAGCTGCGGCTACGCGTGGGAGTGCCCGCAGTGTGACGTGACCCTGGTGCTGCACCGCGCGAGCGGTTCGATCTCCTGCCACCACTGCGGCCACCGCGAGCGCGTGCCGGAACGCTGCATCGAGTGTGGCTCGGTCTCGATTGCTCGCCACGGCACAGGCACAGAGCGGCTTGAGACAGAGCTTCCCGGGAAGGTCTTCCGCCTCGACGGCGACGCGACCGACGCTGGCGCCGTGCTGCGCGCTTTCGAGCAGGCCGATCAAGGGATCCTGCTCGGCACACAGGTCGTTGCGAAGGGTCACGATTTCCCCGACGTCGAACTCGGCGTCGTCGTTGACGCCGATCAAACCCTGCGCTTCCCTGATTTTCGCGCCGAAGAACGGACCTTCTCGCTCGTGACGCAGCTGGCAGGCAGGAGCGGCCGCGGCAGCGAGCGGGGGAGGGTGATTGTCCAGAGCCTCACGCCAGACGCGCCAGCGCTTGTCCTCGCCGCCGCCCATGACGCGCCGGCCTTCCTCGAAG
>JAEMTR010000045.1:4909-6557 GCA_016462245.1 Solirubrobacteraceae bacterium | reverse complement strand
GAAGAAGAGCTCGCGCGGCGCGAGGCGCTGCGCTATCCACCGTTTTCGACGCTGATCCGAATCGTCTGCGCCTCTGCTCAGCCGGGCGCCGCCGACGAGGCCGCAAGCGAGCTTCAGGCAGCGCTTCCAGGCTCGCTCGGCCCGGCGCCGCTGTTCAGATTGCGCGGCCGTGAGCGCTCGCAGGTCGTAATCAAGGCCGAGGACCGCCATGCTGCCGTTGAGGCCGTCAACGCTGCCGTCGGGCGCGTCGCGAAGGGCGCCGGCCGCAAGTCGGTTGCGATCTCGGTCGACGTCGAGCCGCAGTAGCGGCCTGCACCCCCTCTAGAATCTGCCCCTGCCGATGACCGAAGAGAGCCAAACAGAAGCCGAAGAACTGCGCCGCGAACCGCCGGAGATGGATCCGGAGATGCTCGCTCGCCGTGAGGCCGCACTGCGCCACGTGCGCAAGTTCGGTGACCCGGTGCTGAAGTCGCGGGCCGCGGAAGTCGAGGGCTTCGACGAAGCGCTGCGCGCAGAGATCGACCGGATGGGGCTGCTGATGGAGGACGCAATCGGCGTCGGGCTTGCCGCCAACCAGGTTGGGCTGCTGCGGCGCTTCTTCGTCTATCGCGTCAGTGATGAGGGCCCGCTGCAAGCGCTCGTCAATCCTGTGATCGATTGGAGCTCGGACGAGGAAGAGACCTTCGAGGAGGGTTGCCTCAGCCTGCCGCAGGTTGTCGTCGAGGTAACGCGGCCGGCGCAAATCCGAGTTAGCGCGCAGGACGGCTTCGGCGAGCCGCTCAAACTCGAGGTCGATGGTCTTGAGGCGCGAGTGATTCAGCACGAGCTAGACCACCTCGATGGTGTTTTGATTATCGATCGCACGACCCGTGCGCAACGCCGCGAGGCGATGCGCAACCTGCGTGAACTCGGCTCAGGCTTCTAGGCGGCGGGGCAGATGCCGACGGTCTACATCGGAACGGCGAATTTCGCTGCCGGCCTGCTGCGCCAGCTTGTAGACGCCGGAGAGGCCCCGGAGCTGGTCGTCACGATGCCCGATCGTCCCGCTGGTCGCGGTCGCAAGCTAACCGCGCCGCCGGTCGCCGACGTTGCACGCGAGCTAGCGATCGAGCTAGCTCAGCCGGACGACATAAATGATCAGGCTGGCCGTGAGCTGATCGCTGCGGCTCAGCCCGATGCGCTGCTCGTATGCGCATATGGCGCCTTGATCCGCGAGCCGCTGCTCTCGAGCTACGAGATTCTCAACGTCCATCCATCGCTGCTGCCACGTTGGCGCGGCGCGGCGCCGATCGAACGGGCGATGATCGCTGGCGACGAAGAGACTGGGGTTTCAATCATGCGATTGGTCGAAGGGCTCGATTGCGGTCCTGTCTGCGCTTCGGTGCGCGAGCCGATCCGCGCCGATGACAGCTTTGGCTCGCTCAGCGAGCGGCTTCAGCTGCGTGGCGCTGAGCTCCTTATCGAGGCGATTCGCTCGCCACAGCCGTTCCTCGAGCAGGACGAGTCGGCGGCAACATACGCCGAGAAGATCACTGCCGACGATCGGATCCTCAGCCCAACGAGCAGTGCGGAAGAGCAGGAGCGCCGAGTTCGGGCGCTCGCCCCGCACATCGGCGCACGGGTCGAGCTTGACGACGGAACGATGCTC
>JAEMTR010000045.1:0-4899 GCA_016462245.1 Solirubrobacteraceae bacterium | reverse complement strand
GCGTTCTATTGTCAGCACGATGGTCGAATTGTCGGTCGGATTGGAGTGCCCGTCGTGCCACGAGCCGTGGCTGCGTGCGACCACCGTGCCCGGCCGCTACCGCTGCGTCTACTGCCTCCACCGTTACGAGCTGCGCTCCGTCTGCCCGGGCTGCGGCGAGCACCAAACAATCGTGCGGATGTCGAGCACAGCGACGACCGAGTGCTCGCATTGCGGCACATCAATGCTGGTGGAGGTTTGACGATGAAGGTTGAGATTGCTCCCTCAATTTTGGCGGCCGATTTCGGCATTCTGCGCGAACAGGTGAAGCTCGTTGAGGGCGCCGGCGCCGGAATCATCCACGTCGACGTGATGGACGGTCAGTTCGTGCCGCCTCTTTCGATGGGGCCACAGGTCTGTGAGGCGCTGCGCGACATCGGCCTCCACCTCGAAGTCCACCTGATGGTCGAGCGCCCGGAGACGGTCCAGGTCGAATCGTTTGCGAAAGCTGGCGCTGGAACGATCATCATCCACGCTGAAGCCACTCCGGCGGTTGACTACGCGCTCGATCTAATTCGCTCTCACGGCTGCCAGGCAGGGCTCGCCGTGAACCCCGCGACGCCGCTGGCGATCTACGAGGAGGTCGAACCCGACTTGGCGCTCTGTATGACCGTCAACCCGGGGTGGGGCGGGCAGAGCTTCATCGCCAGCTCAATCGAAAAGATCACGAGGCTGCGGGCTATCGTCGGCGAAGAGGTTGTAATCGAAGTCGACGGCGGAGTTGACGCGAAGACGGCCGGCCTTTGCGTCGCTGCCGGCGCCACGCGCCTAGTCGCCGGCTCAGCGATCTTCGGCCAGGATGATCCCGCCCGAGCCTTCAATGACATCCTCGACGCTGCGACGAGCCGGAACTAGATCTCCGTCAGCGCGCGGCGCCTGGCGGTAAAGGATGTAAAGCAGCGCGCAGAGGATCGCCGTGGCTGCTGGATAGCCGAGTTCGGCTCGCAGTAGCGCCGAAGAGACAAGCGGCACAAACATCCAGCCGACGAAGGCCAGCGCGACAAGCATCCAGATGATGCCCGCCGCAGTAGCTCTGCCGCGCGCGAGCGCCGCTTGGTTGAGCGTCCCGGCGGCTAGGTGGAAGCCCATCCCGACAGCGACCGCAGCGAGGCCCCAGCGGCCGAATGTCGTGTCGTCGCCGAAGAAGAGCTGCATTAAGCTGGGTCCGATCAGCAGCATCACGAGCGCTGAAATTCCAGCGAAGATCGCGATCGCGCGCACCGTGATCTTGATCGCGTGCGAGAACTCTTCACCGCCCTTGGTCGCCTCAAGCCCCGTCAGGTGCGGCAGCAGCGTCGTCTGGATCGACTGGAAGAGCTGCAGCGGTGCGCGCGTGATCAACAGCACACTGAAGACGGCGCCAGCGGTCGCTGGTCCAGCGACCGAGTCTGCGACGAGCACTCCAGCGTTGAGCAGCGTCTGCTCGCCGAGTTGGATCACGGCCACGGCGCCAGCGAAGCCAACCCCAGTGCCGACGATCGAGCTGACTTCAACGGTCGGGGCGTCATGATCGAGCCGCGTGTGCCGCGCAATCGCCCACGGTACGACGAGCAGCGAGGCAAGCGGGGCGGCGAAGATCCCTAGTGCGATTGCGTCTTGACCGCTGCTAATACCGACCACCACGGCGAGTGGGAAGCAGACGCGCGCGCTCGACTCAAACAGCATCAGCCCGCCGTAGAGGACGAACCATTGGTGTCCGGCGAAATATCCACGTGCGAAATAGCTCGCGGCATAAGCGAGCGTAGCTCCGACGAAGACTAAGTAGAGCGCCTCTGACCCACCGAAAAGGCTCTTGATCTGCGGTCGTAGGGCAAGTGCCACTGCGAGGAAGGCGAGCGCGAAGCCAAACTGAATCAGGATTGGGCCGCGTAGCGGATGGTTGCCGGCCGCGCCGCGGGCGCGGCGGTCAGCGATCGAGCGCGAAAGCAGCTGCTCTATCGGCCGATAGATCACCGATATGACGATGAACAATGCCGCCCAGAGGACGGTCAATTCGCCGTAATCACTGGCCGAAAGCAGATGCGAGGAGAGCGCGAAGTAGACGAACGTAAGCAGCCCCGTGGCGCCTACGCCGATCGCTAATACGCGAGCTCCGCTGACGTACTGTTGCTGGCCTTGCGACGAGCTTTCGGCCTCACGGCTGTGACCGCTCACGGAAGCCGCACCACCGCCATGATCCAAGGGAATGGGTGGCGTAGCTCGACTATCTCGCCGTAGCGCGAGAGCAGCTCCTGAAACGAACGGCTGGACCAGTGATTGATGTGCCCGGGGGTGTTTCCAAAGTCGCTCCAGTAGGCGCCACGCGCGAGGTTCGTGACTTGCCAGAGCGGCTCGCGCGGAACCGAAACGAGTAGCCAGCGCCTTGCGCAGCGCGCCATCTCACTCAGCACCATCTCTGGGTCTGCGACGTGCTCGAGTACTTCGATCGCGGTCGCCGTGTCGAACTCGTCGTCGGCGAAATCGAGTTTCTCGCCCTTCATCACTCGGTACTCCAAATTGGGCTCGCGGTTCAAGGCCCAGTGCTCGTGGAGTAGCGGGTCATCAAGGTCGGTGCCGACAATTCGACCGCCGCTACCGAGCCGACCGGCCCATGCTTGGGTCAGGACACCTTCGCCGCAGCCGATGTCAAGGATTGATGTCGGTGCTGCAGTCGCGTAGCAGGCGTCGAGGTTGCGGTGGAAGGCCGCCATCAGGCGACGAACGATCGGGTTCGTTGAGCCGTACTTGTCGTAGGTGTTTCCGGTGACCGTTCCTTCGCTGTCAACCGTGACTGGCCGCTTCACCTTTCGATCGCCTCGCGCGCTCCTCCGCCGCGATCTTCCGCTGGCGGCTGGGCCGCGTGGGCGCCGGTCGTCGCAGGCTGGCCTGCAGGCGTTGCCCCCGGCTCATAGTGCGAGGGCGCGACGCCGAGTTCGAGTTCAACTCTGCGGACGCGCTCAAAAATCCTCTGGCTCATGATCCGCTGAGCGTGCATCAGGTCACCGATCACGGCCAGCGCGCCCATTACTACGGCAGCGTTGAAGAGTACGGTGCCGAAGATCAGCGACTGAACGTGCCCGGCGCCATCGCCCTGGACCCAGTTAATGAAGAAGAGCGTGAACGGAATCAGCGCCGCGAAAGCCAGAATTACTGCGCCTGTGAAGAAGACGCGCATCGGTTCGTATTGCGCGTAGATCCGAAAGATCGAGATCCCGTTGCGACGGACGTAGGACCAAGTCGAAGGGAAGAGGCGCGACTCGCGCGTTTTCGGATTTGTGCGGACGGGGACGTCCTCGACTGCGACGAGCAACTTACCGGCCTGGATGATCGTCTCCAAGGTGTAAGTGAACCGCGAGACGACTGCCATCTGCAGGGCTGCTTCACGGTTGTATGCGCGAAAGCCCGAGGTGGTGTCGGGCACATCAGTCTCCGATGCTTGGCGAACAACCCAGGAGCCGAGCTTTTGGAGTCGCTTCTTGATTGGTGAGAACTCGGAGATCGTGTCCGTCTGGCGATCGCCAACAACCATGTCGGCGCGGCCGTCGACTATCGGCTCGACGAGCTTGGCGATGTCGGCGCCGTAGTACTGGTTGTCGGCGTCGGTGTTGACGATCACGTCGGCGCCGAGCTTTAGGCAGGCATCGAGGCCAGCTTGGAAACCTGCAGCCAGTCCACGGTTGTTTGTCAGCCGCACGATGTGGTCTACGCCGTTGGCCCGCGCGACGTCCACTGTCGCGTCGGTTGAGCCGTCATCGATGATCAGCCATTCGACATCGGTTATCCCGTCGACCTCACGCGGCAGGTCGGCGAGCGTCTGCGGGAGGGTCGCCTCTTCATTGAGGCAGGGGATCTGAATGATCAGCTTCATCGCCGCCCAATCGTACGCGTCGGCTGCCAATCTGGCTGAACGCGCGCGACCAGCCAGAGCTGGCCGCCAGCTGCCCGCGTAGTATCTCCGTCGATCGTCGACGCCGGCGCTCCGGCCAACAAACTTCCATTTTCGTGACTACCGCTCCCTCTTCTTCGATCAGTTCCCGCGCCGCAGCGCTGCCGTGGCCACTAATCCTGCTCGTTTTTCTGATCGCGGTCGTCACCGTGGGGACGATCATTTTTCCCACCTACACGGCCTATGACGCGACCTACTCGTTGCTCTGGGGGCGCGAAATACTCGACGGGCAGCTGCCGGATTTTGCAACCTACCGCGCCCCCACTGAGCACCCACTAGGGCTCGTCTTCGGTGTCGTTTTCGCGCTATTCGGTCGCTCCGGTGACCGACTGATGTTGCTGGCGACGATGGGCACCTTCGTACTGATGACCGTCGCGCTCTATCAGCTCGCACGCAACTCGTTCACGGTTTTGGTTGGCCTCGCCGCGGCAGCGATTCTCTGCACGCGATTTGATTTCCCGTTTCTGGCGGCGCGCGCCTACATCGACATTCCATACTTGGCCTTGCTGCTCTGGGCGGCCGCGCTAGAGGTCGACAAACCACGTCGCGGGGCAGTGGTATTTTGGCTTCTGGCGCTAGCTGGGCTACTGCGTCCGGAGGCATGGATCATCGCCGGTGTCTATTGGCTTTGGCTCTTCCCGGGGCTTTCGTGGCGAAAGAGAATTGAGTTTGCGCTGCTCGTTGGCGCCGCCCCGCTGATCTGGTTCGGGGTCGATTACGTCGTCACCGGCGATCCGCTCTTCTCCCAGACCCACACGACGGCGGTGACGGCCGAGGACGGGCGCTCAAAACCCGCGAGCGAGGTCCCAGGAGAAACTCTGCTCTTCTTCGGCCAGCTGCTGAAGATCCCCGTGATGGTCGCCGGCCTAATCGGCATTGGTCTCGCAAGCTGGCTCGTTCCGCACCGCATACGGGTGCCGCTATCGCTCTTTCTG
>JAEMTR010000197.1 GCA_016462245.1 Solirubrobacteraceae bacterium | reverse complement strand
GTGCCGGCGCCGCTGAGGCCGTAAGCCCGTCCGAAGGCGCGGCTAGTTTTCCGCCTGATGACTCGTGACGACGTCCTTGAATTAATCCGCCTGCACCTCGCCGACGAGCTCGACGTCGACCCAGCAGAGATCAACGAGGAGACGCGCTTCAAAGAAGACCTCGAGGCCGACTCGCTTGACCTCTACACGCTCGTCCAAGAGCTCGAAGATACGTACGGAACGAAGATGTCAGATGAGCAGGCTGCAGAGATCCTCACCGTCGGTCAAGCAATCGACTTTGTCCTCGCCCAAACCAGCGCCAGCTCCTGAGCCCTGCAAACCCTCACCTCACTCCTCGACGAACTACCGGCCGACCTATACCGGCAGGTCTTCACGCACGCCTCTTGGGGCGAGCGCAGCAGCGACTCCTACGAGCGCCTGGCATTTCTTGGCGACAGCGTGCTCGGACTAGCGATAACGGCTCACCTCTATCCGCTGCTCGAAGCCGACCGCTTCGGCGCTGGTCGCTTGACGAAGATCAGGGCTCAGACGGTCTCTGGCGCGGCCTGCCGCGAAGTGGCGCTCCGTTTGGACGTTCCCGGCCGCTTGGCGGCGGCAGCGCCGCAAGGCACGCCGCTCGCCGACACGCTGGTCAGCGAACGCGTCCTTTCTTCAATCGTCGAGGCGATCATCGGAGCTTGCTATCTCGATCAGGGCTACGAAGCGACGGCCGCGGCCGTTGTCGATTGCTTTGCGCCGGAGCTAGCGCTGGCGCTGGAACACCCGATCGACTTCAAGTCGGCGCTGCAGGAGCAGCTAGCTGCTCGTGGGCAATTGGTCGAGTACGAGATCACGAGCGAGCAGGGGCCGCCACACGAGCGGACCTTCGCGGTCACGGCAAGCGTGGCTGGAGAGGTGGTCGGAGAGGGGACGGGGCGGACAAAAAAGGCAGCAGAGCAGGAAGCGGCAAGGATCGCGCTTGGGCCGATCACGGAGGGCGATTGACGTGCATCTGAAATCGATCAGCCTGAAAGGCTTCAAATCGTTCCCCGAGCGGACCGTGCTGGAGTTCGCTCCCGGAGTATCTGTCGTGGTCGGCCCGAACGGCTCGGGTAAATCAAACATCACCGACGCCGTGCTCTGGGCGATGGGAGAACAGTCGCCGCTCGCGGTTCGCGGCCAGAAGATGCAGGACGTGATCTTTGGCGGCGGTCACGGCGTCAAGGCTCGCTCCTCGGCCGAGGTCGAGCTGATCATCGACAACTCCGACGGAGCGATCGAGATGCCTCTGGGCGAGATTTCAATCCTCAGGCGGCTCGACCGCAACGGTGAGGGTGAATACCGACTCAATGGCGCCCGCTGCCGGCTAGTCGACGTGCTTGAAGTTCTTTCCGACACCGGCCTTGGCAAAGAGATGCATTCCGTCGTCTCGCAGGGCCGCGTCGAGTCGATCGTCACCTCGAAGCCGCGCGACCGCCGTCTCCTGATCGAGGAAGCGGCAGGGCTCGGCAAGCACCGCAAGCGCCGCCGCCGCGCACAGATCAAGCTCGATCGCGCGCAGGAGAACCTCGACCGCTGCCTCGACATCGAGCGTGAGGCACGCTCGCAGCTGCGCCCTCTAAAGCGCCAAGCCGAAGCAGCAGAGCTGCTGGCTCGCGTTGAAAGGCAGACGACTGAAGCCTCGTGGGAACTCGTCCGCGATGCCTCGCGCCTACGCCGGGCTGGCCTTGAGGCCGCTGAGAAGGCGGCTAGCTCGGCGCGTGAATCGCGTGACGGGCTACAGGAGAAGCTCGGCCAGGTTGACTTGCGCCGCGAAGAGGCGGAGAAGCAGCTTGCCGAGCGGAGCGAACGTCGCGAAGCTATCGCTCGTCGCGGTGAGCTCGCGCGCAGTGCCGCTGGCAAGATCGAAATGCGGATTGAGCGGACGCGCGAAAACGCACTTGCTCTCGCCGACCGATTGGAGCAGCGCGAAGGTCAGCTCGAGCGCCTGCGTCCGCAGGTTGCGGCCGACTCGCCTGATCAAAGCGGAAGCGAGCGGATCTCGGCGTTGGAATCCGAGCTGAAAAGGCTCGCGCTTGAACGGGCAAGCGAATTGGACTCCGAACTGGCGACGCTGCTGACCGAGCGCGACCAGGCAGCTGCCGCGAGCGACGAGGCTGCCGAGCAGGCAGCCCAGATAACGGGGCAGCGCGATCGCGCCGAGGTCGCAGCACAGAGCGCCCGAGCTGAGCTTCGCAGCACCGAACAGGCCGCGGAGCAGGCGACGCGCGAGGTCTCTCGCCTAA
This sequence comes from Solirubrobacteraceae bacterium, assembly GCA_016462245.1. GTDB lineage: Bacteria > Actinomycetota > Thermoleophilia > Solirubrobacterales > Solirubrobacteraceae > F1-60-MAGs163. Next base: position 301 of record JAEMTR010000197.1, on the reverse strand, counting down.
CCGCCGAGCTATCGCGGCTCGATGATTTCCTGCGCCAGCACGCCGATGCGCCCGCAGGCCAGCCTTCTCTTGCAGCCAGCCTTGAAGTTGAGGCCGGCTACGAAACCGCCGTCGCAGCGGTACTCGGCACGCGCCTGCGCGCGGCCATCGTCGACGACCTTCCGAGCGGCCAGCAGCTGCTCGGTCGGCTTGGATCTGAAGGCGGCTCAGCGCTCATTGCCGCTGCCGGCCGCGGCTCGGTCAGCGCTGGAGATTCGCTACCGGGCGCGCGGGCTCTCGCCGACTTTGTGACCGGGGGAAA
>JAEMTR010000196.1 GCA_016462245.1 Solirubrobacteraceae bacterium | reverse complement strand
ACGTAGAAAAGGAAACCCCCTTCACCTGCACCGTGACCGGCAAACTGAGCGGGAAGACAGTCGACGTTCAAATGGACGTCAACAGTTCCGATGAACTCGCTCCTGCAAACAGCTCGGCGTTCTCGAAGGCGATCGGTGATCTCTCCACCGCCGAAGGCACCGCCGTTGGCGAGGCGGCGACAAACTAGGGGGACCCGAGGTCACCATCGGTTAGGCTTCGCGGCCGCCGATGACACTTATCAACGCAGCAGCTTCGTCCACTTTTAACGTCGACGAGGCATCATTTCTTGTGATCGTGGGCGTCGCCGCAGTGGCGGCGCTCGCAGTCACGTTCCTTGGGCCGCGCGTGGCGATTCCGGTCGTCGTCTTGGAGCTCTTGTTCGGGATCGTCGTCGGCCCGCAGGTGCTGGACATCGCGACGCCCGATGCTTTCATCCAGTTCTTCGCCAACCTTGGCCTTGGGATGCTGTTCTTCTTCGCCGGTTACGAGATCGACTTCCAGCGGATCCGCGGAAAAGCATTGAACCTGGCGATCGGCGGTTGGGTTCTCTCGCTCGTGCTCGCCTATGGCATTGGTGGCGTCTTGGCCTGGGCAGGCGTCGTTGTCTCGCTGCTCTACACCGGTTCGGCGATGGCGACGACGGCGATCGGCACGCTGATGCCGATCATCACCGACGCCGGCGAGATGCGCACGCGCTTCGGTACCTACCTGCTCGGCGCCGGCGCGATCGGCGAATTCGGGCCGATCCTGCTGCTGACACTCGTGCTGACTACGACAACTGCGAAGAACACCGAAGTTCTGATCGCCTTCGTCGTGCTTGCCGTGCTCGCTGCCTTCGCCGCGGTCCGCGTGGTCCCGCGGATCTGGCCGACAGGGGCGCACAATCCTGAATCGAGCAGCCAACTCGCCGTGCGCTTGTCGGTAGTGATGATTTTTGTGCTCGTATTTTTCGCCTCGGGCCTCGGCTTGGAACTGCTGCTCGGCGGATTCGCTGCCGGCATGATCGTTCGCCTCGCCGTCCGCGGGCGCGAAGTCGAGGTGCTCGAATCAAAGCTCGTCGGGATCGGCTACGGCTTCCTAATCCCCTTCTTCTTCATCTACAGCGGCATGAACTTTGACCTCGATTCACTGATCAGCAGCACCGAGGGGCTACTGAAGCTGCCGCTCTTCGTTGCGCTCTTCCTGATTGTGCGCGGAGTGCCAGCGCTGCTGCTCTATCGCGGTGTGCTTGAGCTGCGTGATCGCTTCGCGCTCGCCTTCTATTCGGCAACCCAGCTGCCGTTAGTCGTCGCAATCACGACCGTCGCCGTTGAGGCCGGCAACATGAAGGCTTCAACCTCGGCCGCACTGGTTGGCGCGGCAATCCTCTCAACGCTCTTCTTCCCGCTGATCGCGATGCGGCTTCGCTCCGGCCGCGTTGAGGACGACATCGACCCGGAGGTTGAGCTTGAGCGCGAGGCCGAGGGCTTCGACGACGAGCCTCTACCCGCTTAGCCCTGCTGCGCGGCGGCCTTCTGTTCAGCGTCGAGCTTCTTGAAAAAGCCGGTCCCTTCGATGCTCCCCTTCGGCAGGATCTTCGCCAGCCACTTCGGCAGCCACCAGTTGCGCCCGCCGACGATCACCATCAGCGCCGGCACCAAGACGCAGCGGACGATCGTGGCGTCGATTGCGACCGCGAAGGCCAACCCAAGCCCAAACTGCTTCGTCGTCGGGTCGGGGTCGGTGACGAAACCGAGGAAGACGCAGACCATTATCAGCGCCGCCGACGTGATCACGCGGGCGCTGCGTGAGAGGCCGCGCACGACGGCCGTCTGATTGTCGGCGCCGCTCTCGTACTCCTCCTGGATGTGGGTCACGAGGAAGACCTCGTAATCCATTGAGAGGCCGAAGAGAATCGCGAACATCATCAGCGGCACAAACGAGACAATTGGCACCGAACCATCAAGCCCGATCAGCCCGGTTCCCCAGCCCCACTGGAAAACGGCGACGAGCATCCCGTAGGCGGCCGCGACGCCGAGCAGGTTCATGAAGGCCGCCTGAAGCGGAACAAGAACCGAGCGGAAGGCGACCATCAGCAGCAGGAAGCTGAGCGCGACAACGATCAGAATTGAGATCGGAAGCTTCTTCTTAATCTCTTCGGCGATGTCGATGAAGGCCGCGGTCTGGCCGCCGATGTAGGCGACCTGACCGGTCGCGGCGAGGTCCTGTGGAGCTAGGACGCGGAGCCTGTCAACGAGCGCCTGCGTTGCATCGGACGGAGGCGCCGACTTCGGCACGACGGTGATCACGGCGGTCGAACGGTCGGCGCTGTAAAGCGGCGGCGCGGGGGCGGCGAGCACATCAGGGTCTGCCGCGATCGCCTTCTCAAGCTTCGCCAGCGCCGCAGCGTCGCTTCCGTCCTGTTTCAGCTTGACGACGATCAGGATCGGGCCGTTACTCCCCTCGCCAAAGCCCGCTGAATTGAGGTTGTAAGCCTTCGTTGCTTGCGACTCGCTGGAGCCTGCTGCGGTGTCAATCTGGCCGAAGATCATCTTCGTTGTCGGCACCGCAATCACCGCCAAGATTGCG
>JAEMTR010000044.1 GCA_016462245.1 Solirubrobacteraceae bacterium | reverse complement strand
CGGCAGCCATCAGCTGCCCTCGTTGGTTGGCAGTCATTGCTGATCTGCTGCTTCGGCTGGAGTTTGCGCGACCGGCCACTTGCCGTTGTTCTCCCAGAAAAAACGGATGTCGTCGAGCGGACGGCCCTTGGTCTCCGGCGCGAACTTAAAGACGAACAACAGCGCCAGCAAAGCGAACGCGGCAAAGGCAAGAAAGACCGCCGACTGACCAAATCTATCGATCGCGATCAGCGTGAATTGCGCCACTACAACATTGGCCAGCAGGTCAGCGCTGAGCAGTGCGCTGGTGCCGTAGGCGCGCAACCTGCCGGGGAAGGCTTCGCTGGCGTAGACCCAAACCAGCGAGCCGAAGCCGAAGACAAAGCCGATTTGCACCAGTGCGAGACCGCAGAAACCGGCGATCTGTTGTGTCAGGCTCCAGTGGTTTGCGTCAACTGTGAGGAAGGTCGCAGCAGAGATCAACTGACCGACGATCAGGATTGAGATGCCGGTCATTAGTACTGGGCGCCTTCCCCAGCGGTCGATGTTGCGCATCGCGACCAGCACTCCGACCAGTGCAAAACACTGAACCAGCGCACCCGCCAAGATCGCTTCGACGTTAGAGCTAATGCCCATCGACTTGAACAGCTGCGGCCCGTATGTGACTGCTGCGTTGACGCCGGTGATTTGAATGAAGAAACCGAAAACAACCACAAAGAGCGTTGCTCGCAGGTAGGGCCTGCGGAACATCTCGCCAATATTTCCTCCGGACTGAGATGCAAGCGTCGCTTGCATCTCGTCCAGCTCCAGCTCTGGATCTACCTGCGGGTTTGTCCGCCGGAGCGTGGCCGCTGCATCCTTGAGGCGCCCTTTCATAACCAGCCAGTAGGCCGTTTCAGGTAGCCGAATCACGATCGGCAGCAGGACCAGCGCCGGCACGGCTGCCAAGCCGAGCATTATGCGCCAGTTGTATTCGGGGTTGGCTTGGCTGAGGGCGGCCGCGACGAGGTAGCCGACGATTAGCCCTGAGGTAGCCATCACTTGGTAGAGCACTAGTACTCGTCCGCGGATACGGGCCGGCACCGACTCGGCTGCAAAGAGCGGCACGGCGACGATCGAGAGGCCGACAGCTAGTCCAAGACAGAAGCGTGCGATCCAGAGCTGAACTTCGTCCTGTGCGAGGCCGGAGGCCAGGCAGCAGACTAGATAACCGGCGGCGACGATAATTATCGCCTTCCTTCGGCCGATCTTGTTCGATACCCAGCCTCCAAAGAAGGCACCGATCAGCTCCCCCCAGACAATCGCTGCCGTAACAGTTGAGACTTCAGAGGTAGTGAAATGCAGATCAGCGGAGAAGAAGAGCGCCGCGCCGCCGATGTTTCCGTTGTCGTAACCGTAAAGCAGTCCCATCATCGCGGCACTTGCGGCAATTACCAGGACGGCTCGCGGGATTCGCTCCTGTTTTGCGGCGGTATCGACAGAATCATTCATCGCGTCAGCCCTTCAAGTAGCTGGATCAGCTGATCGAAAATGACCCTAACGGTTGGCAGTGAGAATGTCGATAGCGAGAGTGGCCGCGAGCTGAGCAACTCTGGCTCCGGTAAGTCCACACGGGCTGGAACAATCGTTCGATGATCAAAGAGTTCAGGGACTTCCTGCTGCGCGGCAACGTTGTTGATCTGGCCGTCGCAGTTGTGATCGGCGCGGCGTTTGCGGCGCTCGTCAATTCGCTCGTTGCTGACGTCCTAACGCCGATCATCGGCGCGATTGTCGGCAAGCCGGACTTCTCGAACCTCAACTTCACGATCAACGGCAGCGAGTTCAACTACGGCAATTTCCTCAACGCGCTGATCGCCTTCCTTTCGGTTGCAGCGGCCGTCTTTTTCTTCGTAATCAAACCGATGAACACGCTCAACCGGCTCCGCGGCGCGAGCTCGGAAGAGGAAGCAAGCGAGCTCGAGCTGCTGGCAGAGATCCGTGATGAGCTGCGCGCTCAGCGCGGCTCTAACTGAGCGCGAAGCGCAGTTTCTGCCCTGGGCGGAGCTGGCCTGCGGCGTCAAGGTCGGCGCTCGCGACGACCGCAATAACGGGGTAGCCGCCGGTCGTCGGGTGGTCGGCGAGCAGAATGATCGGCTGGCCGGAAGCTGGCACCTGAATTGCCCCGTGTGCCATCCCTTCGGAGTGCAGCTGGTCGTGGCGCAGGCGCGGCAGCTCAGGGCCGATCAGGCGGACGCCGCTGCGGTTGGAATCGGATGAAACCTCCCAGCTACTTGCTGCGAGCAGCGCAAGCGCATCGTCAGCGAACCAGTCGGCGCGCGGCCCCGCGACGACTTGCAGCAGTGGTACGTCGACGGGGGGAGCGACCGGGGCGACGCCGATTGCTGGCACCTCGCCTAGCGGCTCTTCGGTCGCGATCGTCTGTCCGGCCTTCAGCGGCGCTGGCCCAAGTCCGCTAAGTAGGTCGCTCGATCTGCTGCCGATCATCGGCTCCGCTTCAATCCCACCTCGGACCGCGATGTAGCTGCGTAGGCCGGTGCTCGTCGTCGCTAACTCCAGCAAGCCTCCAGCCGGAATGGTGACGGCGCAGTTGAGTGCCACCTCTTCGCCGTCCAAACGGGCCGAGACCTCAGCACCTGTGATCGCGATCAAGGCGTCGTTGTGAAAGCGCAGGCTCGGCCCGATCAGCGTGCACTCCAGAGCCGCGGCTCCCTCAGCGTTGCCGACCAGACGGTTGGCCAGCTTCAGCGAAGCGCGGTCGGCGGCGCCGGAGCGGGGGATGCCTAGGTGAGCGAAACCTGGCCGCCCGAGATCCTGCACCGTCGTCAGCGCGCCCGGCTTAATCACTTCAATCGTGACGCTCACTTGGCCACCAGTCGCACGGCCATCCCCGCAGTCAGTAGAGCCGGGGGATTCTGCGCGGGGTCGAAGGTCGGCTCGTCGCAGCTACCGATCAAGTTCCAACCTCCCGGCGAGCTGCGCGGGTAGACGGCCGAGTAGGGGCCGGCGATCGCCAGCGCGCCAGCCGGAACGCGCGTGCGCGGCTCGGCCAGTCGCGGCGGCTGCAGCGCCGGGTCGCCGCCGAGCAGGTAGGCGAAGCCGGGTGAGAAGCCGATGAAGCCGACGCGGTAGCGGCAAGCTAGGTGGCGAGTAGCTAGCTCTTCCGGGCTGAAGCCGCAGCTCTCGGCCACGGCTGCGAGGTCAGGCCCGTCGTAGCGCACGCGCAGCTCGATCGCGGCTGGCTGAGCGCTCGCCTCAGCGGTTAGCTCAGCGCCGGAGATCAGCTGCTCGATCGCTCCGATCGGCGGAGCGCCCTCACGCCAAACCAGCAGCAGCGTTTCGTGCCCGGGAACGATCTCTTCGAGCTCGCTGCCGCGCCGCGCCTCGAGCCCGGCTGCGAGCCGCTGGACGGCGTCGTTGCCCTCGAGCTCAATCAGAACAGAGTGGTTACCAGCCGGTCTAATTGTGGGGGGCGAACTCAAGCGAAGGCCTTCACTTCGATGCCGCCTCCAGTGAGCGCTGCTCGCAGTTCGCCTGCCAGCTCGATCGCCCCTGGCGTGTCGCCATGGACACAGATCGACTCGACGTCAATCGGGAGGACTGTCCCGTCGTTGGCAATGACGCTGCCCTCGCGCGCAAGCCGCAGTGCCTGAGCAACCGCCTCTTCGGCGCCGAGAACGCTGCCCGGCTGATCCCGCGGAACCAGCAGCCCGGCCGCGTCATAGGCGCGGTCGGCGAAGCCTTCGGCTGCGCAGCCCAGGCCGCGCGCCCGCGCAGCATCAACCAGCGCGCCTCTCGCCGGCGCAAGCACAACCGGCGGGCTCGCCAGCCCGGCAATGAGCTCGGCCAGCGCCGCCGCCAGCTCGTCGTCGCGGAGCGCACGGTGGTAGAGCGCGCCGTGCAGCTTGACGTGCGTGACAGCGCTGCCGCTTGAGGCGGCAATCGATTCCAGCAGCGTGATCTGTTCTGCAACCTGAGCCACGACCTCGCCGGTCGCGAGCCCCAGTTCGGTGCGGCCAAAGTTCTCGCGGTCGCCGTAGCCGGGGTGGGCGCCGATCCGCACGCCGCGCTCGATCGCCGCATCGCAGGCGCGGCGCATCGTCTCCGCGTCGCCGGCGTGGCCGCCGCAAGCGATGTTGGCGCTGGTGACTACGTCGAGCAGCGAAGCGTCGGCGGCCCAGCCCTCCGGCCCGATCCCCTCCGCCATGTCGGCGTTGAGGTCCATCGCCGGCTTCAGGCCCCCGCTGGAGGCAGCACCGGCGGGGCGCCGCAAGCCACGAGGCACTCGGGGAGAACGACCGAACCGTCGGCCTGCTGCCCGTTCTCAAGCAGCGCGATGATCGTGCGCCCGACTGCGACCGCGGTTCCGTTGAGCGTCGCCAGCAGCTCCGGCTTGCCGCCCTCGCGGCGCATCCGAATTGCCAAGCGGCGGGCTTGGAAATCGGTTGTGTTCGAAGTTGATGTCAGCTCGCGGTAGCGCTCTTCGCTTGGCAGCCAGGCTTCGCAGTCGAACTTCCGCGCCGCTGAGGCGCCGAGATCGTCGATCGCAATGTCGACGACGCGGTAGGGGAGGCCGAGCGCTGTGAGGATCTGCTCTTCGATTGCCAGCAGCCGCAGATGCTCCTCTTTGGCATCTTCAGGCGGCACGAAGCTGAACATTTCAAGCTTGTCGAACTGATGCACGCGGAAGATGCCGCGCGTGTCGCGCCCGGCCGAGCCGGCCTCGCGGCGGAAGCAGGGCGAGAAGCCGGCGTAGCGCAGCGGCAGCTTCTCGGCATCGAGAATCTCGTCGGCGTGGAGCGAGGCCAGCGCCACTTCGCTCGTCCCGACTAGGTAGAGGTCATCGTCGGCGAGGCGGTAGATCTGCTGCTCGGTGTCGGGCAGGAAGCCGGTTCCATGGAGCGCCTCTTCGCGAACCAGTACGGGCGGGATTACTGGCTCGAAGTGATGCTCGCCGAGCAGCTCCAAAGTCCAACGGACCAAAGCCAGTTCGAGCATCACTAGCTCGCCGCGCAGGTAGGCGAAGCGAGCGCCGGAGAGCCGCGCGCCTCGTTCCATGTCGATCCGCTCGCCTGCGAGGTCGAGGTGGTCGCGCGGCTCGAAGTCGAACTTCGGCCGCTCGCCGCACTCGCGCAGCACGGTGTCCTCGGCCGGGGCGTCGTCGTCTGGGAGATTTGGCAGCAGCGCGAGCGCTCCGTCCAGTTCAGCTTCGGCGGCCTGAAGCTCAGCGTCAAGTTCCTTTGCCCGTGCCGCAACGGCCTGCATCGCTGCTATCTGCTCGTCGGCCGATTCGCCGCTGGCCTTGGCGGCCGAGATTGCTTCGTTGGCCGCGTTCTGCTCAGCGCGGAGCGCCTCAAGTTGCGGCAGCAGTGAGCGGCGCTGCTCGTCGAGTTCGATCACTTGGTCCAGCCCGTCGGCGCCGCCGCGCCGTTCGAGCGCTGCTCTTACAACGTCCGGCTCACTGCGAAGGCGCTTGAGGTCCAGCATCGCGCGCCAGGCCTGCCTCTTCTAGCCGCCGGCGTTGGCTGACTTCGGAGCGCACTTCGCCGTGCTGCCAGTGCCGCTCATCGCTTCGCTGCCTGCATATTTGGAGAGGAAGGCGGCGATCTGCTCGGTCTCTTTGCCGACAACAATGTTGGCCGGCATGATCGCACCGGAGAAGCCGCCATTTTGGATTGCGTAGACGACGTTTTCGTAACACTCCTTGCGCGTGTTGAAGTTTGGCCCGTTCGTTTTCTCCGCGCTCGAAACCTGCGCCGCCGAGCCTTCTGCACCGACGACGCTGAGCGTGTGGCAGCCGGAGCAGCGCGCGGCGAAGAGCTGGCTTCCTGATTCGATCGCAGCAGATTGGCCGCTGACGCTGTTCCCTTCGGAGCCGCAGGCAGCCAGCACGAAGCTGGCGGCAGCGATCAGAAGGATTGGCATTGAGCGGCGCAGCAACATAGCTTCGCCAATAATACGAGAGCGCCGCTCGGATCGCTGGCCGCCCAGCGAAGTTGGCACGCAAATCACGCTGTTGCGATCACCCTTAGTGCAAGGAATGCGATCACGAAGCAGGCGACCGCGGCGACCGCTAACTCGCGGTTGGCGATTGTCGCGACGATCAGGCGTTGCTCGCTAGCTGGTAATTTGCCGACGGCCTGAGCATCATCGAGATCGCGCGAGCTGAGGACGGCGTCGGCCGACGCGGCGCGCAACTGCTCGGCGATGATCGAGACCGCGATCGGCAGCAGCATGTAGAGCCAGAAGAGGCCGCTGGCTGGCTTGTAGTCAGCAACAAAAACGATCAGCGCGACGGCCGCCAATGCCGTCGTCGCGAGCTGCGTCACGCGCCAGAGAATCCAGAAGCCGCGCTCCAGCGAACCTTGCCACCATGCCCATGCGCCAGCTAGCGTGCCGAGCGCGCCGAGCGCCGCGACGAGCAAGGCCGCGATATCCGCTAATTGTCGCAATTTGAGCTCTTTGTCACGATCTCTGACCGGTCACCTCAGCGTTGCCCTTAGGTGATACAACAACAGTCTGTGTTGTCGACTTACGCCCCTGCCCTGATCTTCATCGCCATCGGCGCCACGATCGGCATCGTTTTTGGCCTGCTAAATAAGCTCCTAGGGCCGCCGCCACGAGCCAATAGTCATAAGGCCGACCCCTACGAATCGGGCATGCCGTCGGAGATCAAACAGGGCTTCCGTTTTGGGATCAGCTTCTACATGATCGCGATCCTCTTCCTGCTCTTCGATATCGAAGTTCTATTCCTTTACCCGATCGCCGTTGAGCTGCGCGCCTTCGGAACCTTTGCGCTGCTCGAGACGATCACCTTCATCGTCTTGCTGCTCGTTGGTTTCGGCTACGTCTGGCGCCGAGGAGCGTTGACATGGAAGTAATCCGCCAGAAGGCAAGCGACGCCGAGGAGTTCCGCGCCCAGGGGCTGCGCGCGCGCGACATGCTGCGCGGCGAGCTCGACGACAAGGATCTCGACGAGTTCGTTCAGGAGCGTGTTCTAACGACGACGCTCGAGAAGGCTTCCGACTGGGCGCGCGGCAACTCCTTCTTCCCCTTGACCTTCGGGCTGGCCTGCTGCGCGATCGAGATGATGACCGTCGCCGCCTCGCGGCTCGACATCGCCCGCTTTGGTTACGAGGCTTTCCGCGCTTCGCCGCGCCAAGCTGATCTGCTCGTCCTTTCAGGCCGGATCTCGATCAAAATGGCGCCGGTTATCCGCCGCATCTACGACCAGATGCTGGAGCCCAAGTACGTGATTGCGATGGGTGCCTGCTCAAGCTCGATGGGCGTCTTCAACAACTACGCGATCGTCCCGGCCGACAAGTTCATGCCGGTCGACGTCCACGTGCCCGGTTGCCCGCCGCGCCCGGAAGCACTGATGCACGGAATCCTTGAGCTCCGTTCAATGGTCCATGGCGACCCGACGCTCGGTTGGCGCGAGCGCTACGAGGCCGAAGGAACAGAGGAGGTTTACCCGCTCGCCCCGGCCGACGCGACCGGAGTGAATGTCTTTGGCGCCGGCGGCACGGAGGGCACCAATGCCTGACGCAGCCACGCTCGAGCGCCTCGTTGGCGCGCTGAAAGCAAGCGACGCTGAGAGCGTGATCGACACGGTAGAGAGCCCCGGCCGCGTTGCGATCGAGGTGAGGCCGGAGTCGATCGTCGGCTCGCTCGAAGTGCTGCGCGCCGCCGGTTATGAGTTTCTCGCCAGCGTCCACGGCCTCGATTACTACCCAAACGAGCCACGGCTCGGCGTTGATTACGAGCTGCTCAGTCGCCAGGCCTGCGACCGCGTCGCCTTGACGCTGCGCGTCTCAAGCGAGGACCCGCACCTGCCGTCGGTTACGCCAGCTTGGCCTTGCGCCAACAATCAGGAGCGCGAGGCCTACGACATGTTCGGCTTGATCTTTGATGGCCACCCCGACCTGCGCCGGATCCTGATGCCAGAGGATTACGAAGGCTACCCGCAGCGCCGCGACTTCCCAATCGGCGGCGAGCCGGTTCTCTTTACGCACAACGAACACAACGTTCCGCGGTGGTTTGAATGAGCACCGTCGATCCTGCCGCGCGCGAGCTGAGCGCCTACCGCAAGATGGAAGAGAGCGTCACGATCTCGGAGACGACCGAGTTCGAAGGCGACCGCGAGCTCTTGACGCTCAACCTTGGTCCCCACCACCCGGCTACGCACGGCGTTCTGCGTCTGCTTGTGACGCTCGATGGCGAAGTGATCCGTCGGCTACAGCCGATCTTCGGTTACCTCCACACAGGGATTGAGAAGACGGCCGAGCAGAAGAGCTACTGGAAGGCAATCCCGGTAGTTGAGCGGATGGATTACGTCTCCTACTACTTCAACGCAATGGCCTATTGCGGCGCAGTTGAGGCGCTGCTGGAAGTTGAGATCCCAAAGCGCGCCCAATACCTGCGAGTGATTCACCTTGAGCTAAATCGAATCATGAGCCACCTCGTCTTCCTCGGTACCAGCGCGCTCGACCTCGGCGCGATCTCGGTCTGGTGGTACTGCTTCCGCGAGCGCGAAACGCTGCTTGACCTGTTCGAGATGTCATCCGGCCAGCGGATGCACACGCGCTACTTCCAGATCGGCGGCGTGATCGAAGACATTCCCGAGGGGTGGATTGAGCAGGTGCGCAAGTTCTGCGCGATCATGCCCGAGCGCGCCGACACCTACGGCGACCTGCTGAATAAGAACGAGATTTTCCTCCAGCGCCAGCGCGACGTCTGCCCGCTGCCGGTCGAGAAGCTGCGCGAGTACGGCGTCACCGGCCCACTGCTACGCGCCGCCGGCGATCCATGGGACCTGCGCAAGACGATGCCTTACAGCTCCTACGAAGATTTCGACTTTCAGATTCCGGTTGGCACGAAGGGCGACAACTACGACCGCTTCCAGGTCCGCCTAGCCGAGGTCAAAGAGTCGATCAAGATCATTGTTCAGGCGCTCGACAACCTCCCCGACGGGCCGACGATCACTGAGGACCGCAAGATCGCGCTGCCGCCGCGCCACGAGCTTGCGACCTCAATGGAGGCCTTGATCCACCACTTCAAGCTTGTAACTGAAGGGATGCGCGTTCCGGCCGGGGAGGCCTACTACGCGATTGAGGGCGCCCGCGGCGAACTGGGATGTTTCGTCCGCTCCGACGGATCGAGCAAGCCGGCCCGCGTCCATATGCGTGATCCAAGCCTCGTCAACTTGCAGGCCGCGCCGGCCGCCACCGAAGGCTGGCTGATCGCCGACATGCTGGCAACGGTTGCGATGTTCGACCCGATTATCGGCGGGGTTGATCGCTGATGGCCGACGTCCAGCGCCACGTTGCCCGCTTCACGAACGATTCACGGATTCCGGGCTGGGACCGTGCCGCCGACCTTGATAAGGAGCCGGCCGTCGTTCCCGACGCCGCGACGACCGCGGTGCCTGCCGAGCTGCGGGCCGCAATCGAGGATGGGATGCGCCGCTTCCCGGTCGGCGACTCAGCCTTCATTCCTGCTCTCTACGCCGTCCAAGAGCATTACGGCTGGTGCCCGCCGGAAGGGATTGAGCAGGCCGCCGCTGTGCTCGGCCGCACGCCGGCAGCGCTGACTGCCGTCGCGACCTTCTACGACATGTTCGAGATGGAGCCACTCGGCCGCAAGTCGGTTTACGTCTGCACCAACATCTCCTGCTCGCTCTGCGGCGCCGACGAGCTGCTGGAGGCGCTCGAAGGCGAGCTTGGTGAGGACCC
>JAEMTR010000043.1 GCA_016462245.1 Solirubrobacteraceae bacterium | reverse complement strand
GTGCAGAACGATCGCGCCCTAGTTGATCTCGTCTGGGGCTCCGGCGGCTATCCGGCCGGCGGCGCTTACCGTGACAACCACCACCGCACGACTTACGACCATCGTCCGTGGGCCAACGACGGCGAGGTTTATGACAGCCAGCGAGCCGAACAGCAGGCCAGAGACGATGCCGATCACTTCGCCGAGCGCTGCGCCGAGCGCGTGGCAGACGGAGGGCTCTGCACGCTGGCCTTCGACACCGAGCTCTTCGGCCTCTGGTGGCACGAAGGACCGACCTTCCTTGCGGCCTTCGTAGAAGCCTGCCAGCAGCGCGGCGTTGAACTCACCCCGCTCGACGACGCGCTCGAGCAAGTCGAAGCCGACCCCTGGCCGATCGGCCTCGACCGCGCGACGAGCTGGGGCAAAGCGAATTCGCTGCGCACCTGGTCGTCACCGAAGGTCGCCGCGATCACCGGCCGAGCGCGCGATGCTGAGCTGCGCGCGCTTGCCGCAGGGCCTGCCCTGCCGCCGCGCGCCGCGCGGGAGTTGTTGGCGCTGCAGGCCAGCGACTGGGCCTTCCTCGAGACAGATGATCTCGCCGGCCCTTATCCACTGGCGCGATTCGGCGCCCACCTCGACAACTTCAACGCAGAGCTGTCCTCGGTACCCTTGGGCGAAGCTGCGCTGCGCAATCTTGCGCCAACGCTGAGCCTCGCACCGCTGCTTGAGCCATGACCCGAGTTCTGATTCTTTCCTGGGAGTACCCGCCCGTCGTCGAGGGCGGCTTGGCGCGCCATGTGCGCAAGCTCGCTGAGCAGCTCGTAGTGCAGGGTGTTGACGTTCACGTGCTCACGCGCGGGGACGGTCAACTTCTGGCCGAGGAGGAGGTCGCCGGCGTAATCGTTCACCGAGTCCCTGAACCAAGCCGCCCTGGCGACCTTGGCGAATTTGTCACTTGGATTGAGCACATGAACGCCGACATGTTGGCGGCCGGCGTCGAGCTTGGTGACCGCTACGACTTTGACATCGTCCATGGCCACGACTGGCTTGTCTTCGTAGCCGGCGACCACCTCGCCAACCGCTTCCGTTGCCCGCTGATCGTGACGATCCACGCGACCGAGTACGGCCGCCACCAGGGCTGGGTCGACAAGCACCCGCAGAGCTGGATCCACGGCGTTGAACGGACAATGGCGGCGCGCGCCGACCGGCTGATCACCTGCTCCTATTACATGCGCGGCCATGTCGCCGACATCTTCGATCTCGATGAAGCAAGCGTTGATGTGATTGCCAACGGGATCGACCCGCTCGACCTGCAGCCGGTTGATGACCTCGAAACGCTGCGCGCCAAGTTCGCCGCGCCTGACGAGCAGCTCGTGATTCTCGTTGGCCGCCTCGTCTACGAGAAGGGCTTCCAGCTAGCGCTTGAGGCGCTTCCACCGATCATCGAACGGGTTGGCAAGGTTCGCTTCCTCGTCGCTGGCTCCGGAACCCACGAAGCGGAGCTCAAACAGCAGGCGCAGGAGCTTGGCCTGGGCGAGTACGGAACTTTTCTTGGCTGGATCGGCGACGACGTGCTCCATTCGCTCTACCGGATCGCCGACCTTTGCGTGATCCCAAGCCTTTACGAACCGTTCGGCCTAGTCGCGCTTGAAGCGATGGCCAGCGGCTGCCCTTGCATCGTCGCCGACACCGGCGGACTGCGCGAGGTCGTCCCGTCCGGTGAGCGCGTGGGGCTGCGCTTCAACGGCGGCGACGCCGACCACCTCGGCGTGATGATTGAGCGGATGCTGACCGACGCCGAGCTGCGCGAGCGACTTATCGCGGAGGCCTCGGAGCACGTGCTTGGCTTCGACTGGGTTGACGTGGCGCGCGAAACGAGCGAGCTCTACGACGCGGCGCTGGCCAGCTCGCGCAGCAAGGCTTAGCGCCAGCGAAGAGTTTCAGGCTGTTCGCGGACCCGCAACAGGCGCGCCGGTGAACCGCCAACGACGGCGTTCTCTTCAACGTCGCGAGTAACAACGGCGAGGCTGCCGAGGATCGAGTTGTCGCCCACCGTGACGCCGCGCAGTAGGCAGGCGCCGTAACCGATCCAAACGTTGCTGCCGACGCGAACGTCACGTTTGTAAATTCCTTGGTCGCGAATTGGCCGTTCGACATCATTGGTTGTGTGGTCAAAGTCGATCAGCATCACGCGGTCGGCGAGAATGCATTCGCTGCCGATTGAAACCTGCTGGAAAGCCGAGATCGTGCACTCCTGGCCGAGCACAGTGCGGTCGCCGATGCTGACGACTCCCTCGTGCGCGCGGATCTTGCAGCCGTCGCCGATCCAAGACCAGCGGCCCAGTTCGACTACCGCCTCGCGGCCAATCTCAAAGGTCACATCCGGGCAGACGAAGAAGAGGCCGTCGCCGCGTAGGCGCCCGCGCCAGCGCAGCTTCAGCCAAGCCCAGCGAGCAACCAGCCTCGCGTACTTGAAGTTGAGCATTCCGTTCGCCGCCGCGAAGCGCAGAAAGGCGATCGGCCCGCCGCGCAGCGGGGCGGGCGTGGGGCGAGGCTGTGGCTGATCCTGCTGGCTCGCTGGATCGCGCGTTGGAGCGGCTGTTTCCATTGCCCGGCAAGCCTAGCCGGGGGGCTCGCCGATCGCCCAACCACCGGCCCGCCCGCTAACCTCGAAGGCCGTGACTCCAGCCGCCGCCGACACCCTCGCAGAGCGCCTACTGGCAGGCGATCAGCGCGCGCTGGCGCGGGCAATAACACTCGTTGAGTCCGATGATCCGCGCGGCTGGGAGCTCGTGCGCGAGGTCTATCCACACACTGGTAAGGCCGCGATCGTCGGATGCACCGGTGCTCCCGGAGCAGGCAAGTCAACACTGATCAGCTCGTTGACGGCGCTGCGGCGCGAGCAGGGTCGCAGCGTCGGCGTGCTCTCGATCGATCCATCCTCGCCCTTCACGCAAGGCGCGCTGCTCGGCGATCGCATCCGTCTGACCGACCACTTTCTTGATCAAGGAGTCTTTATCCGCTCGATGGCGAACCGCGGCGCGCTTGGCGGGCTCAGCGAAGCGGCGCTACAGACGGCGCTGCTGATGGACGCCGCCGGCCGCCAAGACATCTTCCTTGAGACGGTCGGCGTAGGCCAGGCCGAGGTCGACATCATCGACCACGCCGACACGATCGTGCTCGTCCTGATGCCCGGCTCTGGCGACTCAATCCAGGCGCTCAAGGCTGGCGTGATGGAGATTCCTGACATCATCGTGATCAACAAGTGCGACCACCCGATGACGGAGACGATGGTGCGCGAAATTCGCGGCGTCCTCAGCCTCGCCCCGTCCGACGGGCGGCCGACGCCGATCGTTAAGACCGAGGCGCTGCGCGGTGACGGCGTTGCCGAGTTGGCCGAGGAACTAGACGCTCACCGCGCCTTCATTGAGGCCGAGGGAACATTGGCCGAGCGCCGTCGCCGCAACCTGCGCAGTGAAGTGATCTCGATCTGTACACATCGGATGCGCCGCGACCTAGAGAAGCGCGTTGACGAGGACGAAAGTTTCAGCAAGCTCTTTGACGCCGTCGTCGAACGCAAGCTTGATCCAGCAAGTGCGGCGAGCGAGATTCTCGAGCAGCTCGGCGACTAGCTCGCAGCCGCGGCGTTAGCCGCCGAAGATGCTCCACGGCAGCGGCCCGCTGAGTGGAGCTAGGCCGGAGTTTGCGGCAACACGTGCGGCGATCAGCAGCCACAGCGTCAGGCCAACGCCGACGGCTGCCAGCGCGACGCCTAGCTTCGGATAGCGGCGCATTCCCCACGAGCTGAGTGCCGCAGCGGTCGGTAGCGCAACGATCAGTGGCTCGCCGGGAGAGAGGCCACTAAGGCTCGGCAGGAAGAAGACGGCTGCGATCAGTGCGGCCAGGCAGATCGCCGCCATCAGTTGAACTGCAACCTCGACGTCGGCCGCCTCAGGCAGCACGCGTGCCAGCCGCGCGCGGCGCGAGCGCCAGGCGAGCGCGATCGAGACGAAGGTCATCGCTAGCAGCGGCGCCGTCAACAGCAGGCCGAGCTGCGGCGTGACGAATAGCTCCACCAGCCGCGGGATTCGGTCGATGTAATCGCCAACGCTGGCCGCCCCGGTCGGTGGATCAGAGATCGCCGATGCCGCCATCGGCGTCAGTCCGCCAAAGAGCCGCGCGTTAATCGAGACATAGAAGACGGCCGAGATCAGCACCAACTCGATTGCAATCAGGCCGATCCAACCACGCGAGCGGCGCCGCAGCCAGCGAAAGAGCGCGACCGCGATCACGATGCCGGGCAGAACTCCGGCCAGGCCAACCCATGGCAGCAGTGCCAGCAGCGTCCCGGCCCCGAGCGACGGGCGCGTGCCAGGTGATTCGCGAACGCGCAGCGCCAGCAGCGCCGCCGCGGCAACGATCGCGCCGCAGGTCGCGGCCGGCCGAATCGCCGTCGCAGCGATCACGAGCGGCGGGCTGCAGCCGATTGCGATTGCCGCGCCGCTGGCCCACGGGTCGGGTACCAGCCTGCGCGCCAGCGCCGCCGCCGCGACCATTCCAAGCGCCGTGATCAGTGCCAGCAGCGCCTGCACTAGGGCTGTGCCACCAAGCGCGTAGGCCGGTGCCAGTAGCGCCGGGAAGAGGAAGCCGTGCGGCTCAATCAATCTGCCGTTGACGAGCACGCCGCCCGGCTGCACGGGCGAGCCACCAAAGGCTCGCCAGCCACGGTTTTGGTACTGGTTCGTCAGCTCAAAGTTGCCGTCATCTATTAGCGAGGTCGTCGTCAGCAGAATCCGCGTCTCGGCGGGAGCAAACTGCGCCTGCGGCGTTGCCGGCAGGCCGATCCCTGCGAGGTAGACCACGAAACAGACGACGAATACCAATAGCCCTGAGCGGCCGCTGCCGCGCGCCGCCGCGCGGGCAATTCGGCCGGGCTCGAACTCTGCGACTGGGGTGGCGGCTTCGCTCACAGCTGCCGATTCTCGCCGATCAGCTCGTCAGTGCGCGGGCGATCACGATCTGCTGAATCTCGTCGGTCCCTTCGCCGATCGTCAGCACCTTGGCGTCGCGGTAGAAGCGGCAGACCGGGTACTCCTCGATGTAGCCGTAGCCGCCGTGGATCTGAACCGCTTCTTCGGCGCAGCGCACCGCCAAGCGGCCGGTCTTCAGCTTCGCCTGCGCGGCCGTGAGGCTGAAGTTCATTCCCTGATCCTTCTCCCAGGCGGCCTTGTAGGTCAGTAGCCGTGCGGCCTCAATCTCGGTCGCCATGTCGGCGAGCTTCGCGCCGATCGTCTGGAACTGGCCGATCGGTTGGCCAAAAGCCTGCCGCTCGGCCGAATATTTGATCGCCTCGTCAAGCGCTCCCTGCGCCAGCCCAACGCCCATCGCGGCAACGCCGATCCGGCCCGAGTCGAGCACCTTGAGGAACTGGCGCAGCCCGGCGCCGCGCGGCCCGAGCAGGTTCGCTTCCGGCACGCGGCAATCGTCGAAGCTCAGCGGGCGCGTGTCGGAGGCGTTCCAACCCATCTTGCGGTAGGGCTCTCCCTGCTCGTAGCCCGGCGTGCCGTTCTCGATGATGATGTTCGAAATCTCTGGCCTCCCATCGGCCTCGCCGGTGATCGCCGTGATCGCGACGTGGCCGGAAATCTCGGTGCCGGCGTTGGTGATGAACTGCTTTGAGCCGTTAATTACCCATTCGCCGTCCTCGAGCACGGCGCGCGTGCGCAGTGCGCCGGTATCAGAGCCGGCTTCAGGTTCGGTCAGTCCGAAGGCGCCGAGCTTCGCTCCAGAGCAGAGCTCCGGCAGCAGTCGCTCTTTCTGCTCGTCGCTGCCGAACAGTTCGATCGGCTGAATTCCTAGAGAGGAGTGAGCGCAGAGCGTGATCGCGACCGATGAATCGACCCGCGCCAGCTCTTCAACGCAGATCGTGTAGGCGAGCGTGTCGGAGCCGCCGCCGCCGTACTGCTCGGGGAAGGCGATGCCCATCCAGCCAAGCGCGCCGATCTGCTTCACGATCTCGTAGGGGAAGGCTTTTGTGCGGTCTAGCTCCTCGGCGACCGGTGCGATCTCGCGCTCAGCGAAGTCGCGGACCGTTTGGCGCAGCAGTTGGTGGTCGTCGGAAAGGGCGAAATCCATGCCGCAACCCTACGGCTAAACCGCGGCGAGTTGTCGCCGACGTCGTTCCCCGACTACTATTGCCCGCCCACGACCGTCCGCCGATCAGGAGCCCCAATGCCTACGACAGTAATTCTTGGAAGCGCCCGCACTCCCGTTGGAAAGATGGGCGGCGCTCTGGCCTCGATGCCGGCGACCGAACTCGGTGGCATCGCGATCGCCGCAGCGCTTGAACGCTCCGGCGTCGCGCCGGAGCAGGTTGACCACGTCGTGATGGGGCAAGTGATTCAGGCCGGGCAGGGGCAGATTCCTTCGCGCCAGGCGCAGATCGCAGCGGGAATTCCCAAAGAGGTCTCATCGGAGACGGTCAACAAGGTTTGCGCTTCAGGCATCCGCGCGCTCGTGATTCTTGATCAGGGAATTCGCGCAGGAGACGTTGAGGTTGGCGTTGCCGGAGGGATGGAGTCGATGTCGAACGCCCCTTACCTGCTTCCCGGCGCACGCTTCGGCTTCCGAATGGGCGAGGCTAAGGCGCTCGACTCAATGGTCAACGACGGGCTTACCAACCCCTTCTCCGGTCGCCAGATGTTCGATGAGGCAACTGAGATCGGCGATGAACTTGAGCTTGCGCGCCCCGATCTTGACCGCTGGGCTGTGCGCTCGCACGAGCTTGCAATCGCCGCGACCGACGACGGCCGCCTGCCGGAAGAGATCGTCGCGGTGACGATTTCGAGCCGCAAGGGCGACACCGTCGTTGAGGTCGATGAGGCGCCGCGGCGTGAGACGTCGCTCGAGACTCTGGCCAAGCTGCCGGGGCTGGCCAGCAAGGAAGGCAGCCACACGGCAGGTAACTCACCTGGCGTAAACGATGGCGCCGGCGCGATTGTCGTCGCCTCTGACGAGTGGGCAGAGGCCAACGGCCACGAGCCACTGGCCGAGATCGTTGCTCACGCGCAGTCGGCCAACGACTTCGCCTACCTCGCGACGACACCGGCCAGTGCTTCGCTGAAGGCACTCGAGAAGGCAGGGCTGCAGCCCGGTGACATCGACCTCTGGGAGATCAACGAGGCCTTCGCTTCGGTCGCACTCAATTCGATCAACGTGCTTGGGATCGATGAGGAGAAGGTCAACGTCAACGGCGGCGCCGTTGCGCTGGGACATCCGATCGGCGCTTCCGGCGCACGGATCGTCGGCACACTCGTCCATGAGCTGCGCCGCCGCGGCGGCGGGCTCGGCTGCGCAGCGATCTGCTCCGGTGGCGGGCAGGGCGACGCAATCATCGTGCGCGTCAACGGCGCCTAGAGTAAGGCTCGATGGAGCCGGCCAATCAGGCAGCAGCATTCTTTGACCTCGACCGCACGCTGGTCGCTGGCTCGTCTGGGATCTACTGGGCGCGGGCCGCGGTTGACGCTGGAATAATTTCGCGCCGTCAGATGGCGCGCCTCGTCGGTGCCAACGTCAAGTTCCGCCTGCGTGGCTCCACCGACGAGTCGACCGACGCGATTCGCGAGCGGCTCTCGGAACTGGTCGCCGGCCGCGATGCGATGGAGCTGCGGCGGATGATGCCGGAGGTCTTGGCTGGCGTCCTGCCTCGGCTTTACCCGCAGATGCTGCAGATCGCCTATGACCATCAGGACGCCGGGCGCAAGGTCTACATCGCGACAGCTTCGTCGCAGATCGTCGCCGAGATGCTCAGCGACGTGCTTGGTTTCGATGGTGGAATTGGCTCTGTGCCGGAGATCGTCGACGGCAAGATGACGGGCCGTGATTCAGATGTCTTTCCGTACCGCGATGGCAAGGCTGAGCTAATCGTTGAGCTGGCCGAGCGCGAGGGGATCGACCTGGCCGCCTCCTACGGCTATTCCGATTCCGAATCCGACCTGCCGATGCTGCGGTTGGTCGGCCACGCAGTAGCCGTCAACCCCGACAGCGAGCTGGAGGCGATCGCTGCCGAAGAGGGCTGGGATGTAATGCGCTTCGATCAGCTCGGGCGCAAGCTGCTGGCGCTCGGCGCGCTCGCGCTGATGGGCCTCGTGGGAACAGCGGGGCGCACCGTTGCCGTGCGCCGCAGCGCTGCGCCGCCGGCCGGGCCGCGACTGCGCAGCCCTTGGCGGCGCTGATGAGCATCGAGTTTCTCAGCGACGAGCAGCGCGAGATAAGCGAGCTTGCACGCCGCTTCGCCGACGAGCAGGTAGCACCGCAGGCCGCGCGCTGGGATCGTGATCACGAGTTCCCGCGTGAGACTCTGACGGCGCTCGGCGAGCTCGGCCTAATGGGAGTCTGCGTGCCGACCGAGCTAGGTGGCAGCGGCGCCGACTTCGTCTCCTACACGCTCGTACTCGAACAGATTTCGCGCGCCGACGCTGGCCTGGGCACGGCGCTCGCGGTCCATACCGGCGCTGGAACGATGCCGATCGTCGTGCACGGAAGCGAAGAGCAGCGCGAGCGGCTCGTGCCTCCACTCGCTCAAGGGCACGAGCTCGCCGCCTTCGCATTAACCGAAGCCGGCTCCGGCAGCGATGCCGGCGCGATGCTGAGCCGCGTCGAAGCGAGCGGCGGCGAGCTGCTGCTGAGCGGCACCAAGCAATGGGTCAGCAACGGTTCGCAGGCGCACAATTTCACCGTCTTCGCGCTCGACCCGGAAGCCGAGATGAAGCCGAGCGCCTTCATTGCCCGCCGTGGGGCGGCCGGAATGACTCTGCTCGGGGAGGCCGAGAAGCTCGGCCAACACTCGTCATCAACCGCCGACATCGGCTTTGAGGCGACGCCGGTCGAGCGGCTCGGCGAGCCTGGCGCCGGAATGGCTATCGCGCTATCGACGCTGGACGGCGGCCGGATTGGGATCGCTGCTCAAGCCACCGGCATCGCCCAGGCGGCGCTCGACCTCGCCGTCGGCTACGCCAAGGAGCGCGTCGCCTTTGGCCGCCCGATCGGCGGCTTCGGTGCGATCCAGCAGAAGCTTGCCGAGATGCAGACCGAGATTGAGGCGGCGCGCGCGCTGACGCTGCGCGCGGCGCAGCTAAAGGACGCTGGCTTGCCGCACACGATCGAAGGCGCGCAGGCCAAGCTCTTTGCCAGCCGCGTCGCGCGGCACTGGACCGGCGAGGCGATTCAGATCCTCGGCGGCTACGGCTACACGAAGGATTTTCCCGCCGAGCGCTACTTCCGCGACGCCAAGATCACTGAGATCTATGAAGGCACGAGCGAGATTCAGCGGCTCGTGATTGCCCGCGGCCTGCTCGGCGAGATCGCCCGCGAAGACTGATCCCACGCCCAGCAGCTTCGGCGGCCGCGTATTCTCTCCGCAATGGCGAAGACCCCGGCAGGCGACGAGTCGCCCGAGCAGCAGTGGCGCAAGGCATTCGAGGCGACGCCGGAGCGCGACGTTCCATTTACGACGCTCTCCGGTACGCCGGTCGAGCCGCTCTATACAGAGGCCGACCTGCCGCAGGACTCTGCTGAGCAGATTGGGCTGCCGGGTCAGTACCCATTCACACGCGGCGTCTATCCGTCGATGTACCGCGGGCGGCTTTGGACAATGCGCCAGTTCGCCGGCTTCGGCAGCGCCGAGGAAACAAACGAGCGCTTCCACTATCTGCTCGATCACGGCCAGACCGGCCTCTCGACGGCCTTCGACATGCCGTC